>JAZNQL010000039.1:0-21031 GCA_045590155.1 Clostridia bacterium
TCTCTGCTTGAGCCCTGTCCGTAGTTTGCACCGCCTACTATGATACCTCCGCCATTTTCTTTTGCACGGCGTGGGAAATCAGGATCACAGGGTGTTAAACAGAAATCCGAAAGATACGGAATATTTGAACGGTAAGGCAAAAGTTTTGCATTTGAAGGCATAATATGGTCTGTTGTAATATTATCTTCTACCTTTATCAGAACTTTGCCAGATACCTTTTCTTCCAAGGCACGGTTTACAGGGAATTCTTTAATATTGGGTCCGCGTACAACGTCGGGTTCCAAACCTTCAGCCGCAGGTGCTTCTACCATATTATCGTTTATATAAAACTTTTCGGGCATTTCTATTTCAAGACGTTCGCCTAAAATGCAGGGGTCTGTTAAAACACCTGTTATTGCCGAAATTGCCGCAGTTTCAGGACTTACAAGGTAAACCTGTGCGGATTTGGTTCCGCTTCTTCCTTCAAAGTTACGGTTATTGGTACGAAGGGATATTGCATTTGTGCGGGGTGCCTGTCCCATACCGATACAAGGACCGCACGCACTTTCAAGCACTCGTGCACCTGCATCTATCATATCAGCTAAAGCTCCGTTTTCGGCAAGCATTTTTAAAACCTGTTTTGAGCCGGGGCCTATAACAAGACTTACATCAGGATGAACTGTTTTGCCTTTTAATATTGCAGCTGTTTTCATCATATCTGTATATGAAGAGTTTGTGCAACTACCTATAAACACCTGGTCTACCTTTATCTTGCCTATTTCTGTTACTTTTTTTACATTATCAGGACTATGAGGGCAAGCAGCTAACGGTTCGAGTGTTGATAAATCTATTGTGATTTCTTCATCATATACTGCATCGGCATCAGAATAAAGTTCTGTAAAGTCAGCTTCTCTTCCCTGTGCCTTTAAAAATTCCAAGGTCACTTCATCGCTTGGAAAAATAGACGTTGTTGCTCCGAGTTCTGCACCCATATTTGTAATTGTTGCACGTTCGGGTACACTTAAGGTTTTTACGCCTTCCCCTGCATATTCAACTATTTTTCCAACTCCGCCTTTTACGCTTAATATTCTTAAAACTTCAAGTATAATATCTTTAGCAGAAGTATAGGACTGCAGCTTGCCTGTAAGATTTACTCTTAACATTTTGGGCATTGCAAGATAATATGCTCCGCCGCCCATTGCAACAGCAACATCAAGACCACCGGCACCTATTGCAAGCATCCCTATACCGCCGCCTGTGGGGGTATGGCTATCGGAACCTAAAAGTGTCATTCCAGGTACGCCGAATCTTTCAAGCTGTACCTGATGACAAATGCCGTTTCCGGGACGTGAAAAATGTATGCCGTGTTTAGATGTAACTGTTTGAATGTATTTATGGTCATCTGCATTTTCAAAGCCTGACTGAATTGTATTATGGTCAATATATGCAACCGACTTTTTTGTTTTTACTTTAGGAATCCCTATTGCTTCAAACTGTAAATATGCCATTGTTCCTGTGGAGTCCTGCGTCAAGGTCTGGTCAATTTTTATAGAGATTTCACTTCCCGGTGTCATTTCACCGCTTACAAGATGTTCTTTTATTATTTTCTGTGCTATTGTAAGTCCCATTATTTCTTCTCCTATTCAACTGAAATTATATAATTGTATACAGGCTGTCCGCCAAAGTAGAAAGATACATCTGCATAGGAATACTCTTCACTTAAATACAGACTTATATCCTGAATATCCTCTTCCGTTATTCCTTCTCCGTAAAACACCGTTATTGCTGCAGTGTCTTCGTCTGCAAGATTTTTACACACGTTTTTAAGTGCTTCCTTTGGAGATGCTGCCGCCGTTTTTATATCGTTTCCGCATATACCGAGGTAGTCGCCCTCATGTATTTTCATTTCGGCAATTTCACTGTCGCGCACGGCATAAGTAACAAGCCCCGTTTTAATATACTTTATGCTTTTTGTCATTGCACGCTCGTTATCCAATGATTCAGGCGAAAATGACATAAGTGCCGCCATTCCTTCAGGAATGCTTCTTGTAGGAATTACACAAACGTTATTTTCAGAAAGCTCTGCTGCCTGCTGCGCTGCCATAATTATATTTTTATTATTAGGCAGAACATAAACAGTTTTTGCATTAGCCTCTTTTATTGCAGAAAGAATATCCTCGGTGCTTGGATTCATTGTTTGACCGCCGTTTATTATAACGGTAACACCAAGTTCCTTCATCATACCTGTTATTCCCTCTCCTGATGCCACAGAAACTATGCCGTATTCTGAAAGCTCGGGAGCTTTTTCCTCAAAACCCAAAGTTTCGCGGTGTTCTTCACGCATATTATCGATTTTTATATCTAAAAGTTCGCCCACTCTTATAGCTCTTTCAAGAATAAAGCCGGGGTTGTTTGTGTGAATATGTACCTTCATAATATCGCTGTCAGCTATAAGCATCAAGCTATCGCCCATAGGTTCTATTTCGCTTCTTAACTTCTTTTCGTCCTTTGGGTTTGCATTTTTTATTATAAATTCTGTGCAGTAACCGAACTTTATTTTTGCTTCTGTTTTTTTAACCGTTTGTGTAGGTTGCAAAGAGGTTTCTGTTAAAATAACAGCTTTACCTTCTTTTATGGCATAAAGCATACCCTCTATAACATACATAAGCCCCTGTCCGCCTGAATCCACAACTCCTGCCTGTTTTAGGGCAGGTAACATCTGGGTAGTTTCAGAAAGAGCTTTGTTGCCCGAAGATACTGCCATTTCAAAAACTTCCTGTATAGTGGTATCTTCTGTTACGTTCTCTTCAAGATATTCACTTATTCGTCTTATAACTGTTAAAATTGTTCCTTCTGTCGGTTTCATAACAGCTCTGTATGCCGTAGCTGAAGCATTTTTGAAAGCTTCTTTCAAAAGCATAGCGTCAGCTTCCTTTGCCGATGTCGTAGCCTTTGCAAATCCACGCATTATCTGTGAAAGAATAACGCCCGAATTCCCTCTTGCACCTTTTAAGGTTGCAGAAGCTGCTGCCGACGTAGCCTCTCCTAAAGATGATAGCTCTTTTTCGGCAATTTGCCCTGCTGCGCTCAAAAATGTTCTGCTCATATTTGTTCCCGTGTCGCCATCGGGGACCGGAAACACATTCAGCCTGTCTACTTCTTCGCGTGCATTTGCCAGATTGTTTGCACCAGAAATAACAAGCAATTTAAAGCTTTTTGCATCTAATGTTTTCACTATAACTGTCCTCCGATTATTTCTGAACTCTTACAGTTTCAACTATTACGTTAACTGTTCTTACTTCCATACCCGTACATTCAGAAACGCGGTATTTTACGTGATTTATTATACTTTGAGAAACTGCATTCATATTTATGCCGTACTCTACCATAATGTGTAAAGTAAGGTCAAGCATATTTCCGCTTACAGATACCTGTATGCCTTTTGACATATTGTTGCGTTTTAAAAGCGAGAATATCCCGTCACGTCTGTTTTTGCTTACCATTCCCACAACACCGTAGCATTTTGATGCAACATAACCTGCTGTGTTTGCGATAGCTTCCTCAGAGATGGTTACATCCCCAAGTACAGTTTCAAATGTTCTGTCCATAAATTTTCTCCTTTAACTTAAAATTAAAGTTCTATCAAATTTGCATCTTCTCTTTCAAGAGTCTGACACGAGAAGATAATTATCTGTCTTTCAAGTCCGAAAATAAAGTCAAGTGCCTTTTTTTGTCTTTGCTTATCGTATTGAATAAATGCATCGTCCAAAAACAAGGGCGCTGTTTTCTTTGCGGTCATTTCCGCAAGTGCAATTCTCAAAGCAAGATACACCTGGTCGCAACATCCGCCTGAAAAATAGGCAAGCTCGTGTATACCGTCTTTATGCACCATTATATTATAACTCTTATCTGCGATTATGTCAAAGCTTTCGTTTGTTATCTGCTCAATTATTTTTGATGCACGCTTGTTAAGCTGGGGTGCGAAATCTCGGCTTATATGCTCATACGCCTTTTCAAGAGTTTCTTTTGCAAGAAGTAAAGCCGAATATTTTTTCTCGTACTCGGCGAGTTTTTCCTGCTCGTTTTCAATATCTGCCGCAATATCGGCAGGTTCTCTTACTCCATTTAATGCGGTTTGCAAAGAGCCGCTTATTTCGGCCTCTTCTTTAATATATTCGCGCAGAAGACTTTCTTTTACTCTTTCTTCTTCCAAAACTTGTGCAATATTTACAGGCATAATTTTTATGTCATCAATCTGCCCTTGTTCTTTAAGCTTAAGTTCAGTTTGAAGTAATTTTATTTTTTCTTCACTTATAGCTTGTGAAATTTTGTCAAGATTTGCCTGTGTATGAATTATTTTTTCTGAAAGGTGGGTATATTTAGCCTTTCCTTCACTATATTCTTTTAAGTTTTTGCATTTATACTTTTCAAGCTCTGCTTGTTTTATATGAGCTTTTTTAGTTTTTTCAAAAAGAGCCTGGGCTTCTTTTTTAGCTTTGCCCGAAAGAATTATGAAAATAATAGGTAAAACTATTGTGAAAAATGTAACAACAGCAAATATAATAAAGTTTTTTGCTTTTTTATTTAAAGAATCTATACGTTCTTTTAAATCATCTATTTGTTCTGTCTGCTCATATATTACGGAATCTGCTTCCTTTTCAAAGCATGAATATGATAAAAACTCGTTTTTTAAATCTTCAAGCTCTTTTTCTGTGTTAGTTTGTTCTTCTGTAAGCTTTACAAGATTTTTTTCAATTTCAAGCTTTTTTAAAAGAATTTCCTGACCATAGGCTGTAACTTCTTTTTCTTTTAGTTCTTTTAATTGTTTACCAAGCTTTTCAATTTCTTCTTCAAGATATTTTTTTCTTTCAGTTTTGTCAAACTGATTTTTGCGCCACAAAAGACTGTCTTCTAATTCCTGTCTTAACTCGCTTATCTTCAAATGAGTGTCATTTATAAGCCCTTTATTTCCTCTTGAAGTATATCTTTTCATAGCCTCGCTTATAATATCGTCTGCCTTGCGGTAGTTGTTTTTTTCATCACCGCTCTGGGCAAGATTTATAAGTCTGTTTGTTATTTCGTCTTCTTCTCCTTCAATTTTGGAAGATAACTGACCTATATATAAAGTTTTGGAAAAAGCTTTTTCAGGAAGTCCTATATGTTGTTCGGGCAAAAATTCAGTTTTTTCGCCCGTTAAAATATCTATTACTTCCATTTTGTCTGAACTTTGAGTTTTTCCGCATACTCTGCTTATCAAAAGTTCTCTGCCGTCATCGGTTAAAATTGTAATTTCTCCCGCTACTCGGCTTCCGTCCCAGGGAGTATACTTTTTACGCTCGTTTACAGAAGGGGAAGTTCCTCTCCCCGAAAATCCGTACAGCATACCCTTTATAAAAGACATTACAGTGCTTTTTCCCGACTCATTTTTTCCGTAAATTATATTTACTCCGTCTTTAAATTCTATTTCTTTATCTTTGAATTTTCCGTAGGATATAATCTTAATTTTTTTAATCTTCATATCAGCACACTATATCCTTTCCCGCAAGGGCAGCTGCACCGTACGAAAGAGCAAGCTTTGTCTGCTCGTCAGATTGCGTCAATCTTTTTGAAAATTCTTCCCATAGTGCTCCTGTGCATTCAGGAATGGTTGAAGTATTGTTTTGTGTTTTTACAAAAAAACAATCGTCTTTCAACGCTTCCTTTAACAGGTTTTCATCAAAATATATATCTTCGCCTAAAGTTCCTGTAAGAATAACTTTATATAAATCATTTTTTTCGGACATTTTTTCTTTTATTTTTTCTGCTGCATCGTTATATGTAATAGAGCCCGAAATCTCAACCTCTATAACCCTGTTTTTACGTATAGATGAAGGAATAAAGTCAAGCTTTACAACGCCCTTTGAAACTTCTCCCGCAATATAACCGCACTCATCTGTTTCGTCAAAATATATACCTTCAGGCATTCCGCTGTAAGCGTAATATGTTTTACCCTGTCTTTTTATTCCCGAAAATGTATGTGTGTGTCCAAAGGCTATATAATCAAGATTGCTTTTTTCAATATCAGAAACAGAAACAGGGTTATATTCATTTTCAGCGCCTATTGCTCCGTGAGTTACCATTATATTTATCATCCCGTCATCTTTGGCGGAAAAACCACTTAAAAGAGAGGTTTGAATGAATCTTTCGTTAAATCCGCATCCGTAAACACGCAGATTTTTTTCAGGAATTTCCACACATTCAATTTTATCAGAAAAAATGTGAACATTTTCTCCAAAATCAAATTTTGTATAGGGATTTTCTCCGTCTGCAAAGTCGTGATTCCCAGGTGCTATAAAAACAGGAACGCCTGCCAATGCAAAACATCTTTTTAAGAAATTAAGTGTCGCAGATGAAACATAGGAATTTTCAAACAAATCCCCTGCACACAAAACAATATCCGCATTTTCTTTTGCGCTTATCATAATATTTTCAAAAGTCTTACGGCATTCTTCTTTACGTATTCTCGCCTGTTTATCTGAAAAACCTGTCATAGGCGAATCAAAATGTGTGTCTGCCGTGTGTAATATTCTAACTGCACACATATAACTTAATCTCCTTAATTTTTTTAATCGGCATCTTCCTCTAAAGCTTCTATATAAAAGCTTACGGGTCTGAATCCGTCGTTACACGAAATCATAGCGGATTTTTTGTTTTTCATCCAACCGTCATAAAAATCTTCTCCGCCATACGCTAAAGTCATAACAAACGGGAACATACTGCCCCACGCGCTGTCGCATAACCCATCAGGTTTAGAAAGTCCGTTTACAATAAAAACCTGACCTTCTTGTATGTTACATGCGTGTTCAATAGGATTTTCGTATTTTTCTATAAGGTCGTCGTAGCGTGACACCTTCATTACAGTGATACGGCACTTTTTCATTACATATCTCCTTTTGCAGAAGTTAATACATAACTCCAGTTTAATTTTACCATAAAATAACTTTACAGTCAAGATAAACAGGCGTTATTTAAAACAAAAAAGGCGCTCCTTTGAGCGCCTTTTCATTATTTTTCTTCACGATTGAATTTCTTATTAAAACGTTCAACACGTCCGCCTGTGTCAACAAGCTTCTGCTTACCTGTGAAAAAGGGATGACAGCTTGAGCAAATTTCAACTGTTATATTTTCTTTTGTTGAACCTGTTTCAATAACGTTACCGCATGCACACTTTATAGTGGTCTGCTTATAATCGGGATGTATTCCTTCTCTCATTTGATTCACCTCTATTCAAGCCATAATTACATTAACATCAGTTAGTATAACACAAAATATTCAGTTTTGCAAGAATTTTTATCAAATTTTTTTATATTTTTGCAGTTTTATTGACTTTAAGCCATTTTTGTGATAAATTTGTATTGAAATTTATTATTTGAGAGATGATAAAATGACACAGATAATCAAGGTAGATCCTAATAATTTTGAAATTGGCGACCTTTTGCCCGCAGCCTACGCCTTAAAAAACGGAGGAACATGTGTCTTCCCTACCGAAACGGTTTATGGACTTGGTGCAGGTGCATTTTTTGATGAATCTGTCAAAAAGATTTTTGAAGCAAAAGGCAGACCATCAGACAATCCCCTTATCGTTCATATTGCAGACATGGAGGATGTTTATTCGCTTTGCTCTGAAGTTCCCGAAAAAGCAGAGCGTTTGATGAAGCGTTTTTGGGGCGGACCTCTTACCATTGTAATGAAAAGGAATCCTATGATTCCCGATTCTGTAACTGCAGGACTTGATACAGTAGGTATACGCCTTCCTTCTCATCCTGTTGCATCTACCCTTATACGTCTTTGCGGATTCGCCATTGCCGCTCCCAGTGCAAATATCTCGGGCAAACCGAGCATTACATCGGGAAAGTATGCAATAGAAGAGCTTGACGGTAAGGTTGATGTAATAATCAGTGGCGGAAATTGTGATTTCGGAATTGAATCAACAGTTATAGATATGACGTGTGAACCGCCTGTAATATTACGTCCCGGTGCAATAACACAAAACGAAATAATAAACGAAATTGGTATGGTTGAGCTTGGCGGATATTCCGACAAACCTAAATGCCCGGGAATGAAATATACACATTATGCACCTGATGCCCCTCTTTATGTAATCGAAGGAAGAAGAGATAATCTTGCAGAGAGAATAAATAAAATTTCGGGCGGCAATTTTGAACAGATAGGCGTTTTGGGATATGACCTTGATATGAAGGACTTAAAAACTCCTTACAAGCTTTTTGCAGGAAACAATGTGAAAGAATATGCCGCAAGTCTTTTTTATAATTTAAGAGAATTTAACAGAATGGGAGTTACAAAAATATATGCCGTTCCGCCCGAAAGCGGAGGAATTGGAGATGCAGTTTTAAACAGACTTTATAAAGCAGCAGGCGGTAAAACAATTACTTTTAAAAATATTTTATTTGTATGTACGGGTAACACCTGCCGCAGTCCTATGGCAGCAGCCATTTTGGCAAAAGAAAAACCGTGGTACAATGTTTTCTCGCGAGGTATAAATGTTCTGGCTTCGTCCCCTGCGTCCGAAGACGCAGTAGAAGTAATGAACGAAATGGGACTTGATATTTCATCCCACCGTTCAGAGCAGCTTACAAGAGATGACCTTATGCGTGCAGATATAATTTTCACAATGACTGAAAATCACAATCATTTAATTCTGCGCCGTTATCCCGAGTTTACGGGCAAAGTGTTCACACTCTCCCCCGGCAACGATATTGTTGACCCGTTCGGACGTGATATTTTTGCATACCGTGCTTGTGCACGTCAGATAGAAAGGCTTATCAAGGAGCAAAATATATGATTTGCAAGGCACAGAAAAATGATTTGTATGAAATAAGCAAAATTATGTCAGATTCAATCGCACACCCCTGGAGCGATGAAAATCTTATAGCTTCTTTTCTGGACGGTCACACTTTTTTCTTAGTGTATAAAGAAAATACCCATATTTTAGGTTATCTTATCTATAAGCTGATAGATAACGAAGCCGAAATTGAAAGTATTGCCGTAAAAAAAGAGTTCAGAAATCAGGGTATAGCATCAAAACTTGTTCAGGAAATAAAGGCTGAAACAGTTTTCCTTGAGGTACGCAAGTCAAATATTCCGGCAATATCATTTTACAATAAGTCTGGTTTTGAACAGATAGCAATACGGAAAAATTATTACAGTAATCCTTGTGAAGATGCAATTATAATGAAAAAGGCGGTGTGAAAATACACCGCCTTTTTCATTGTTCTTCTTCCTTAAGGTTTTTGCCTACGCTAATTACTATATTGCTTTCTCCGCCGCTCTGGTCCGATAAAACTATGACGTTGCCATTTTCTAAATCAACTAGAGTTTTATAGCTTATAGCCTTTGTTTTACCATATATACGGGTGCCGTTTTTGGCCTCAACATAAGGTGTTGCATAGTAAATAACTTTTTCGTTTTTCGCAGGGATTACAAGGTTTGCATACAAAATCCCTTTTGGGTTCATCAAGTTACCTGTTGTAAAGCTTGAAACAAAGTTTGAATCTGTTATACTGTAAATATTATCGCCACTCTTTATGCGGGAGAATATGCTGTGATAATTAAATGGTGTATAGCCTGCTTCAACAGTTGGGTTTTCGGCTAAAGTTGTGATTACAAATCCCGCTTTTGCATAGGATGCATATGAAGTATCAAGCAATGCCAAAAATCTTATTGCATTTGTTCCGTTTGAAAGAGTAACCTTCTGTGCCTTTGCACCCGAAATTACGTTATTATCAGGAGTTGCATACCACAAAGCTGAAAGAGAAATTTGCTTATCTCCTTCTGAAAAAGTATATTTTTCTCCTTTTTCAGAAGTGTAAACCTTGTCTCCTATTTGCCAGCCTTTGAAGTAACCTGAATTTGAAACTATTGAAACGCTTGAATCTACCGCTGATTCTACAGGTCTGAGGGAAATTTTGCCTTCACTTAATTTAACCTGTTTTTCAATAGTGTTGCCACCGCCCAAATCGTATGTTACAGAAACTGTGCCGTCGTTTTCTTTTAATACAACCTCTTTGTCCTTTACTATTTTTATTCCACGGTATGCAGCATAATTATCTACGCCCATACCATTTTCCCCACCAAGCTTTATCATAATTGCATTTACATTCGGGTCATCCACTGTGAATGTTACAGTATGATTTGCGTGGTAAAATTGGTTTTTAATTAAAGAAGTGGCATTGTTATCGTAAACTATTGTTCTGGTTATTGCATTGTCCAGTGTTTTGTTTTCAAAGTTACCTTCTGTCAAATACTGATTGATGGGAGTATAAGAGTTGTCAGCATTTTTATGATAGAGTAATACCGTTGTATTTGCACGTCCCCCCGCTGTCTCCTTGTGTATTGCAGCGGTAGTTGCAAGTGTATACTGATAGCCAGGTTCTATATCAATCATTTTTTCAAGAGATATCCACGAGCCCCTTGTTATAAAGCAAGCAGGATAAGTGGAGGTATTATATTCTAAAAACTTTCTTCCTATAACAGAATGTTCGGGATTTGTTCCGTTTGTAGAATAGTCCCAGCCTGCATGAAGGTCTACACTGTTCGTATAATTTATGCCGTTATAGTTATATACAAAGGGTACGTTCTGGTAATTGCTTGTAAAGTTTTCTTTATATACAACATCCTCTTCTGTATACTCGTATATAGCTGCTGCACCTGCTGCCAAAGTCATAGAAATCTGCGTGCTTGTATTTGAAATATTTGCATTTAAAGTACTGCCAGTTGTATTTCCGTATGTTTTAAGTTCACCTTTTATTTCCTCCTGTACTGTGACAGTGGCTGACTGCAACCTTGAAGAGTCACGGTTTAATACAGCAATATATGTTTTATTTTGTTTTTGCCAGATATGATACCATATCTTGTGGTCATTTGATGTATTCCCATCGTTTAAATTGCTTATCTGGGAAGCAAGCACCCTTCCTTCCCTTGATTGAAACATCTTATACAGAATAGGCATTTCTTCTTTTGCAACAGGCGGAATTGCCGCTGCAAAATCTGCATGACTTGAATGAGCTATTCCAATATTTGAATCAGAATCCATTAAATGATAATATCCGCCATATTGAACGCCCGCAAACGCAGTCTGGTACATCATATGACGTGCCTGATTTACTGTTGGGAAGTATCCTCTCCAATCAAAGGTCTGTATAATTGCAACCATAGGCTTATTATGATGGTTTGATGCATCGTTTGCAAACTTTTGAAGATATGGAGTTATATATGTTGCATAATTACCGTTGCCAAGTGCATAATAAGCATCCAGGCAGAGCATATCTGCGGTTTTATAAAGCTCTTCCTTGTATCCTAAATGCGCTTCTATAAAGAACACAGGGTGGTCGGGGTCTGTATCACGAATAAGCTGGTAACTGCTTCTAAGACCAGTTTCAGGATACATTGATGTACTTGGTTCATCCTGCACCCCCCACGCAAATACTGCCGGATGGTCTTTTACGGAATTTACTGCATCTATAACCTCGGAGGGATATCTTCCGCAAGGATTATCGTTTGAAAAAAGGTCTACGATTGCTTTTATTCCGTACTTCTGACATAAATCAAGTTTTTCCAAAAGAGCACTCGGTGTTCTTACATTACCTATTGTTGTAACTGTAACACCAATATCTTTTGCAACCTGAAGTCTTTCATCACTTGACGCACCATTGCCCATTACTACACATAATGGGTTGCCGTTTTCATCAATCCATTCGCCCTTTTCATTCAAATGAGTAGGTCTTGCATAATATATAAAATAATTTGTGTTAGAACCCACTAAAGCTCCACCGGAATTATATACCTCTGCTGTAACTATGTATTTATCGCCGTAAGAAGGATTTAAAGCCGCTGTTGTAAACGGAACTGTTATAGTTGAAGTAATAGCGGAAGTTTTTTCTATAAGCTTTGTGTTACTTCCTTCTTTTGTAATATATGTTTTAACAGTTCCGCCTGCATTTGCAGAAAGTGCTGCATTTGTTACGTTTACAGTTGCAGTGCCACCGTCCCATTCCTTATAATAATAGAACTGGTCAGTTTCTATTTCCAAAGGTTTTGCATCGCTTATTTTACAGAATGAAATATCATCTACATAAACCTCGTGATTGGTTGATGCCATAACACAAAGCTTTATCGAAGCAGTATTTGGAATTTGCTTTATTGTAAAATATTTTACAATCTTTGTCCATTCATTTGCAGGGCGCCTGTTTGCTTCGGAAAGAGTTTCGGAATATCCTTGTATATATAAAACATTACCGCTTGCATCCAGATACTTTATTCTTGCCATACACTTTTTCCCTGTTACAAGATATGCATACATAGAAAATTTGTATGTAGCAGTAGGTTCTGCCGAAAAGGTCTGGCTGATTTCGGGGTAACGAGCTCCGGCTGTTTCGTAAAGTTTTACAGAGTGCGAACCCGAATACGCCTTAGTTGTAGTATAAACTGTATGTGTATTTGAACCCCATGCACCCATATTCTGCAACGCTTCCCAGTTTGCAGGGCCATTGCCTGATGCAGTTTCAAAATCTGGGTTTGCAATAATATTTGCACTTGCGGTTGTTCGGTCTATCTGTGTCCACGAAAATTCTTCGGGATACTGAATAAGCATAGCATTGTCAAAATAAATTTTTGATTTAGCTTTTACGCCGAATGTGGCAATAGCATAGGAAGCACCTTCGGGCGCTACTGTCTCTGTTGCAACAAAACCCCAAGAATTTTTTACAGGATAAGCCGATTTTGTTACTGTTGCAAGCTTCTCGTCAGAAACCGAATAAACATCTATTGTAACAAAGGTTGCATCATCATAACTTACTGCGTTGTAATGCACTGAAAACTGAAGCATTTCGCCTTCTGTTACGCTGTGGCGTTGCGAAAAACTTGCTTTTGAAGTTGCATCAAGATAAAGCGAGCTTTTTCCGCTCCACGCCCTGTCGCTTGCAGAATAATAATTACCTGTGCCTAAAAAGGTCCAACCCGATGCATCAATCTCAAAATCGTTGTTAACAGTGTTTGAAAATGTACTTGTGAGAGCTTCTGCAGTATTGCTTGCCTGTGAAGGCACTACTGTAAATCCGCAAACAAGTGTTAAAACTATAAACAAATTTAAAAATTTTTTCACATTCATTCTCCTTAAAAAATTCTGTACATTCGACAAACATTATACTAAAACGATTTAGCTTTGTCAATGTTTTAAGTTAAAAATGTGAATTTGTCCTTTTTGTATTTTTTTAATATTTTATTCGTCTTTATATATAAAAAAATCGGGTTTTGAGTAGTCTTTTGAATCTATTATATAAAGCGAATATTTATTTTCTTTTTCAAGCCTGCAGGTTATTACCTTTTTTCCTTTTTTGGTTGCAAGTTCGAACACATATCCTCCCTCCTGTGCAAGAAAATATTCTCCTGCTGTATTTGTCAAAAGACTACACACTTTATCTCCGTTAACTCTTAAAACACTTACCTCTGTTTTTGCAAGGTTTACAAAACGGACATAAGCTCTGTCGGTTCTTTTAAACAAAAGAGGTTCTTCTACCTTTATAATATCGGGTTTTTGCATTTTTTCGATTACAACAATTGTAGCCTGACTGCCTTTTTGTAGTTCTATTTTCTTTTTTATTATCATTTTTCCGTGCTTTGCGGATACTTTTGCCGATATTTCACATTGATTTTTAAAAGTATCTATATAGGGCGTAATCTCGGCAAACTTAATATAATGTCCTTCAATAAAACATTCGCTATGCCCAGAAAATAAATTTAAATATCTTATTTTTCCTTCACTCATAAAAAACCGTCACTTTCCTTTCTATGCATCTTATGCAGGAAAATGACGGTTGATAACAATTACTTTTTATATAAGTCTTACATCCTCGCCGAAAAACTTGAACTGAACAAAGCATCCGAGTATTCTTGACATTATTCTTTCGGAATAAACTTTTTTGATATCCGAAAGAGGCAGATTTGTGTTTATTATCATACTTTTTTTATTGATTATTCTTGTGTTTATTATTCTGAAAAGCTCTGAAACAGATGATGAAGTTATAAACTCTGTTCCAAGGTCGTCTATTATAAGAAGGTCTGCACTTATAAGTCGTTCTGCCCATACCGAAAGTGACGGGTTTGCCTTGCCAAACCGTATACTGTCTAACGATGTGAATATGTCGCCTGCGCTCTGATACAAAACGTCATATCCTTTTTCTATTAAGGCATTTGCTATACATGATGAAACGTAAGTTTTTCCAAGTCCTGACGAGCCGTAAAAGAAAAAGTTTTCGTTTTTTGTACCGAAATTTTCGACAAACTCTTTTGTTTCGCTTAAAATTTCTTTCATATTCTCGCGAGGAGAAAGTTGCTCCGTTCTAAAAGGTTTTGTGCTGAAAATATCTAAATTAAAATTTGCAAAGGTTTGTTCCAAAAGTTGTCCGCCAAGATTTGCATTTTTATAAAGCTCTTTTGTTACATACTGTTTATAACAAGTACAAAGCTTTCCGTCTACGGTACCCGTATCGTTACATTTTTCACACTCGTAGGGCGGGTTTAAACAATCTTCGGGATAACCGAGTTCTGCCATAAGACGTACTTTTTCTGAATTCAGGTTCTTTATTGTTTCGCCTATATTAAGGCTTGCCTCTTCGGGTGTGAGTTTTCCTTCTGTTACGGCAGAAAACATTTTGTAGCCAATACCTAAAATTTCGTTATCTATCTGTTCTATTTTAGGATTCTGTGCATAAAGTTCCGCACACAAAGTATCTATCTTTTCTTTGCGTTTTTGTCTTTTTTTATTAAATTCAGCATTTATTTCGCTTAAAAATTTATTCTCCGACACTGCGTTTCTTCCTCTTTTCAAGAGCACGGCGTTCAAGCTCGGTATAATCATATTCGCCGGTTTGCTCGTAATCTGTAAATCTATTATTCTTTGTTTGCGGTTTTACCTGCTTTGCTGTCTGCGTGTCCTTTTCTATGTCTCCTATTTTGGTTATACCCTGTCTGTGCCAGGACTGCAATATTGCATTTATGTAAGGAAACGATGCGTTCCCTGTTGCCAAAACTGTTTTTTCGTATGCAGCTTTGATAAGTTCAAGCGGAAGTTTAAGTTCTTCGGTCCATTGCAGGATATATGCATATTCTGAATCCGAAAGCTGGCGGCCTGTTATTCCAAAGGTTCGTTTGAATTTACGGGTTATTTTGCCTCTCTTATCGGTTTCAGCAAGATAGCTTTCTGCATCTTCTATATTTGAAATACCTTTTTCATTCCATTCCATTGCTATTTTTTCGGCATAACGGATATTATATTTTTCCATTGCAGCACAATGCTCTAAAAGCATTAAAATTACTTCTGTTGAAAATTCAAGCCAGTCATATATTCCGTAAAGCACTGCCACTTCCGATGTGGAAAAAGTTTTACCGAAGATGTTTTCTGCATGTTCAAGCAAAAGAGAAAGGTCCGCATTTTCGGAAACGGCTGCGGCAAGTTCTTTCGTCTTATACTGCGGTCTTACCGCCGCTTTTGCTTTGGGCACTATAGGAGAAGACAAATCCTCGAACATAACCGAGCCGTCTTTTTGAAGCTTTACAAGTCCTATTCTTTCCCAGTATTCCCACGCCATTCGAACATCCGATTCAATAATCCCAAGTGCTTCTGCAATTGCTTTGTTGTCAAGCTCGGCATTTTCGGCATAGCAATAACGTAATCCGTAAAGATATACCTTTACGAATGTTGCGTTTGCTTCAGGCATATATTTATCTATAAAAGCACACGGAAGAGGAAACGACGCCGCACCGTGCATTATATAATTTGCCAAGCTTTATCACCCCTGTATATTTGTTTCGGATAAAAAATGTATCACTATTATTATACTTCTTAAGCCCTATCACGTCAACCAAAATTTTTTATTTTTTTACAAAAAAGTTCTTGACTATTTTAGCTAACTATACTATAATTAGAAAGCGGTCAATTTGACGCACTATGGAAAGGTGGCTGAGCTGGTCGAAGGCGCACGATTGGAAATCGTGTAACGGCTAATACCCGTTCAAGGGTTCGAATCCCTTCCTTTCCGCCAAAAAATAGTTCACACATTTTTGTGTGAGCTATTTTTTTGTTTTAAAGGGGATTCGAACACCGAGGGGGCTGCGAGCATTTATAAAACGATTGATTATCGTTTTTAGCGAAGCAGGTGCGAAGGCGGGTACTGCACACGCAGTGTGCGGTCGCAGAGCATAGCACGATGTATGCATCGTGCATCCCTTCCTTTCCGCCTCGTCACGGCAAACCTTTTTGTTCGCCGTATTTTAAGATAAAAATACGGCTTCACTTTATCGTCTGCCGTTCCTCTTTCGAAAAAAGTCACGCTCAGCTCCTCTGCTCGTTTGTAAACGCTCTCGCAACGATACGCGGTCGCTACCAACTTTTTTCGGGATATTATAGTTCACACATTTTTGTGTGGGCTATTTTTTTGTTTATTAGTTTATATTTTACATTTTATTAAGCCGTTTTCTGTTACAATAAAATTCATTTTTACATCGTGTTCTGCTGTTTGTATTTTATCATAAAGCTGAAATTCATAACAAAGGCCTACTTTTACGGCATTTGTTTTTGGTAAAAACATATCATAATAGCCTTTTCCAAAGCCTACCCTTGCCCCTGTTTTATCAAATGCAATACCAGGGACAATAATAACATCTATTTCAGAAGGCGAGGCAACAAGAGTACAGTTTGGCTCGTTTACTCCAAATTTACCCTTTTTAAACTCGGTATCTATACTAGCGTAATAAGGAATAATCTCTTTTTTGGTAACAGGAAAAACAATTTTTTTGCCGTCTTTTAGGGCGGTTTTTATTATTTTTTCTGTGTCCGTCTCGTTCTGGATAGGCATATAAAGCATAATAGTTAAAGCATTTTTATATATTGTGCTTTGCAAAAATTCTTTTGCGGCGGCACGGCTTTTCTTATGCACCTCTTGTGTTGTCATTTCAAGCCGTTTAATTTTATTTTGATTTCGTATTTCATTTTTCATTGTTTTATGATTTAGGCGATTCATCTGCCTGTTCTTATTATCGCAAGTACTATTCGTTTATTATTACCTGCTTTACTACTATCTGATTTAAAGGAATATCATTTTCATCGGTTTTCTCGGAACATATTCTGTCGACAACGTCCATTCCTTCGGTTATTCTGCCAAAGCCCGCATAACCTCCGTTTAAATATTCAGCATCCTGCTGAACTATAAAGAACTGGCTGCTTGCTGTATTATATTCTTCGGTTCTTGCCATGGAAAGAGTCCCTCTTTTATGAGGTATTAAGTTTAGGATTCCGTTATAAATAAACTCTCCTTCAATGCTTTCGGATGTTTTGTATTCATAGTTTTTTCCGTAACCGCCACCCTGTGCTACAAACCCTTCTATTACACGGTGGAAAATTGTATTATCATAAAATTTATTTTTTGCAAGGGAGATGAAATTCTGGCATGTTACAGGAGCCATTTGAGGATAAAGTTCAAACTTTATTTCCTCTCCGCTTTCAAGTTCAATTTTTCCTGTTACTGTTTTTAATGTGCCACTTGCATAAGCTTCATATACAGAATACTGCTCGTGCAGTAAAACCTGGAAAACTTCGCACTCGGCTGCTAAACCTGCATTCTTTTCTATTTCTCCCATATCATATTTTATATCCACTGTTTTGGTTTCCCCAATCCATGTTACTTCTGCTCCTAAAAGTTCGGCAACGGCTCTTACAGGGACAAATGTTCTTGAATTTATTATACAAGGAAGTGCGTCCATTTTATATGCTTTTGACAGGGCAAGTCCGTCAAGATGGAATGCGGTTTCTTTACCTGTCCACAACACATAAAGATTATCTTTTCTGTAAAGTGTAACGCCACCGGTGTTTTCTGACCAATTAACGTCGCAATTAAGTTTTTCGCTTATTGCCCGGATTGGAAGCATAACTCTGTCGCCTACATAGCCACCGTATGTATCGTATACACTCATTACTTGCGCAGGTACGTCGCTTACCAGCTTTTCTCCGTTAATCATAATGGTTATTCCCTCGTCTGCGAAGGCTTGCTGGCCTATTGTAAGGCTTAAAATAATTACTGTTAAAATTATTGATAAAAGTTTTTTCATGTTTTTTCATCTTCCTTCACTTTTGTGTGTGACTTAATAATAACACATTATTGCTTTGTATGCAACTTTTTAATAAAAAAAGAAGTGACCCCCGAACGCTTTTTACTGCTCTCGGGGGTCACTTATGTTCTATCTTGATATCTAACATCAATTTAACCTCTCTTTCCTAAACTGTCTTTGCTGCACCATCACAACTTCTCACGCATATAAGTTTTATTTTTTCCTCTAATGAGGACACCCTGATGTTAAGATGCTTATCCCATGCCGCAAAAGACGCTTTTTTTGACTTTTAATATGACAGGCTTTTTATCTATTTCTCAAACAACTTATGTCTTTCTTAAACTGTCATCTATATAAATTTGCTCTCGCTTTCTTTTTTTATTTTCATTCAGCCAGCATATTCAAAGTCTAAAGTTTACTTTTTCATTGGACTGTACCTTCCTTTCTTAACTTCGATTACAGTATACCATACAAAAAGCCTTATTTCAATTGACATTTTATAAGAAGTTTAAACCCATAATTTGTTCAATAAAGAGAAAATATCAAAAACCTATTTACAAATGCAAAAATAATGTGTTATAATTGATTTATGGTCGTTTAAAAAAACGCTCTTTTTATTTTATTTATAAAGAACACTTCCGAAATATGTTGCTGCACAAGGTCCATTTATATAATTCACTTAACAGTTTTATTTTGCAAACATCATATTATCTATATATTTATTCATAAAATATTCGTTTTCTGCAAGGGAAAGGATTTTAGCTTTCTGCATTATTTTTTTTGAATTTTCAAGGTATTCTTTGCTTTGCAGTATCATACCCGCTCCCATTCCTGCTGCATTACCTAAAACTTTTGATTTCTTTGCTAGCTCTTTTGGAATAAGCCCTGTCTTCACTGCACTGTCTATATCTAAAAAGCTACCGAATCCGCCGGCAATATAAAATGTTTCTATTTCGTTCAAAGTAACATTTGCTTCTTTAAGCAAAGTATCTATTCCTGAAGCTATTGCCGATTTTGCAAGCTGATATTTTCTTACATCTTCAGGAGAAAGATATACACCCGTTTTTCCAAAGTAAAACTTTCCTTCCATATAACCTGTTTTGTCTATTATTCCTTTTTGTAGTAATGCTGCAACTGCACACACAAGTCCGCTGCCACATATTCCAAGTGCTGTTTTATTAGCAATGGTTGTATATTCTATTTCTCCATTTAAAATTAAAACTTTGTCTATTGCGCCAGAAGTTGCCAGCATACCGCAATCAATCCCGGCACCTTCAAAACAGGGGCCTGCTGCCGTTGAACAACAATATATTTCGCCGTTATGATTTAACACCATTTCTCCATTTGTTCCTATATCTACAAGAAGGCTTGTTTTATCATTTAACATACCACTTGACAACACTGCCGATGTAATATCTGCGCCGATATAAGCCGAGGTGCAGTTTACAAGATATGCATTTTCTTTCCATTCTCCAAAAAGTCTGCTTGCCTTATATGGTGCTACCGCAAGTTCCTCTGGGTCGTTTTTGGTAAGCAAATACATCATTGTTGTATTTGCACATATTACATATTTTTCAACCTTGAACCCTTTTGTTATTTCTTCTATAGCATCTTTAAGACACAAAAACAGTTTATCTTTCCCTCCGTTTTTAAAAAAGGTTATGCGGGAAATGACATCTGCTCCAAACTCCATCTGCGGATTTTGAATACATATTTTTTTTACAATTTCGCATTCAGGAAATTTGTAGATATACCCTGCAATGGTGGTTGTGCCTATATCAATTGCTGCACCATATCCTTCTGAAATAACAGGGTCTTTTTTGAAATTCTGAACATATCCTTCGGTTATTCCTTGAATGTTTTCTTGGATAAAATCAATTATAGCATCACTTTCTATATAAGTGTGGCAGGCAAGTACACTTTTTCCATTCAAGATTATTTTACATTTTCCGCATATACCTTTGCCTGCACACGGTTTTGGCAGTAGAAGTCCAAAATCCGAAAGGGCATCAGATGCAAGAATTTTTTGTGCATATTCACGTTCAAATTCTGCATTTTGTATTCTTACTTTTATTTTAAACATACCATGCCCTCCTTTTTTCTTTTACTGTATCAAATTTAACACAAATTCTGCATATAGTAAAGAAAATTATAAAATATTTTACAAAAATCACAAAAAGCTTGTCTGTTTTTACAGAAAAAACAGACAAGGTACATTTTTACCCTGTATAATTGTATAATTAACTAAATAAATAAATATTTGATAATAAAGCTAAAAATAGTGCAATTTTTATTGTTTTTTGTTTATATAACACTAAACAAAATAAATTTTTGGCAATAAAGTCAAAAAAATGGTGCAGTTTGTCTTTCGATGTATAATCAACCGTTGACAAACAATATTTTTTTGAAGTATAATAAAGTCAGAACTATGGGTCCAAAAATAAAAGAAGGAGAGATTTTTATGAGAAAAAGACTCGCTATGTTTTTGGCATGTGTTATGCTTTTAACACTGCCACAGGTAAGCGTATTTGCTGCTTCCTTCCCGGATACAGCAGGTACAAATTGTGAAGCAGCTGTAGATGTATTAGCTGCTTTTGGAATTGTTGAAGGTAAGCCCGAGGGTACATATGACCCCGAATCTTCTTTAACAAGAGCAGAAATGGCAACAATAATTTTACGTGCCATCAATTTAGCAGACGGAATTTCAGGAAAGGATATTTTTGCTGACGTTCCTTCTTCTCACTGGGCATATGCTTATGTAACATCCGCATGGCAGATGGGCATCATCAACGGAATTGATGCACAGACATTTGCACCTGACCAGGAAGTTACTTATGAGCAGGCAGTAAAAATGGTGGTTGCTGCTTTAGGTTACGGTGTTCAGGCAGATGCA
>JAZNQL010000040.1:0-29415 GCA_045590155.1 Clostridia bacterium
GCAGGCATAGAAAAAGAGGTTATGGTAATAGGTGCTTTATCGCATATTGAGCTTTGGGACAGAGGAAGATGGGAAAGCTACAATAACGACGAAGTCGGATCGTAGCCATGTCGTTCTGTGAGCCAAGGAGTTGATCATTTGGTTTGTCTTCCTAAGACCGCTTGGCCTCCGACTTCATGCAGGCATAGAAAAAGAGGTTATGGTAATAGGTGCTTTATCGCATATTGAGCTTTGGGACAGAGGAAGATGGGAAAGCTACAATAACGACGAAGGCGCAATGACACTTGAAGAAGCAGCAAGTAACCTTTCTAAATACGATAAATAGAGATGGAATTTAAACACGTTTCAGTACTCTTAAAAGAATCAGTGGATATGCTTTCGGTAAAAAAGGGCGGTTTGTATATAGATATGACCCTTGGCGGAGGCGGTCACAGTGAAGAAATATTAAAACGCGGCGGACAGGTTTTAGGTATTGACCAGGATAAAAACGCCATACAAGCGGCAAGTAAAAGGCTTGAAGCTTTTGGAGATAGTTTTAAGGCGGTACAAACAAACTTTTCAAACATAAAAACCGTTGCAGAAACTTTGGGTATAAAAGAGGTTGACGGAATTATAGCAGACCTTGGTGTTTCCTCGCACCAGCTTGACGAGGAAGAACGAGGATTCTCTTATATGCATGATGCACCTCTTGATATGAGAATGAACCCTGATGAAGATTTTTCGGCAAAGGATGTAGTAAATACTTATTCAGCCGAAGAACTCGAAAAAATAATTTCCTCGTTTGGGGAAGAGCGTTGGGCAAAACGTATTGCTGAATTTATTGTAAAAGAAAGAAACAATAAAGAAATCAAAACAACAGGAGAGCTTGTTTCAATAATCAAGGCGGCAGTTCCAAAGGGTGCACGTATTGACGGACCGCATCCTGCAAAAAGAACTTTTCAGGCAATAAGAATAGAAGTAAACCGCGAACTGGATATTTTAGAACAAGCAGTCAAAGATGCAGTGAGTCTGATAAAAAAAGACGGAAGGATTGCAATAATAACATTTCATTCGCTGGAAGACAGAATTGTAAAAAACACATTTACACGATTAGCAGACGGGTGTACTTGTCCGAAAGACTTCCCTGTATGTGTTTGCGGGAACAAACCGCAGATAAAAATACTGACAAAAAAACCGATAGTTTCATCGAAAGAAGAACTTTTAGATAATCCGCGCTCCAGAAGCGCGAAGTTACGAGCAGCCGAAAAAATTTTGGGGGTAAATTAAGAATGAACGTACCTGTTTACGGTAACAATGCTTATAAATATGAAAAAGAGCCTGTAAGAGTGCAAAGAGAAACACGCAGGAGAAAAAGGTCAAACAAAAATGCCTTAAAAGCCTTTGTGCTTTTGGGAGCAATTACAATGCTTGCCTTTTGTCTGCTTTTCCGTTCAGCACATCTTCTTGCTCAGAAAAACGAAATAAACACACTCACAAAAGAACTTGAAGCGGTAAAAAGCGAAATAATACAACAAGAATTCGAAATAAATAAAACCATAGATTTTGATATAGTGGAAAATATAGCAATTACAAAACTTGGTATGCAAAGAGCTGATAAAAGCCAGATAGTATACCTTGACATGAATAATGAAGATTATGCAGAAATAGAAAACTCGGAACAGAATATGTTTTCGGCATTCATAAGAAAAATTTTGGAATAAATAAAGTGCAAAGCTATATTATTTATAGCAGGGGATTTCGGTTATCCGCAAATCAACACAAACTACAAGGGGCTTAAAGTAGAGCCCCTTGTTTTAAACAGATATTTAATCGGAGGGATAAAAAAAGTGGCAAAACATAAAGCTAACATAAAAAAACGAATGTTTTATATTTATATTTGCTTTATTGTGTTGGCAATAGGTTTGCTTTTAAGAACCGGTTACTGGCAGATAGTACGCGGGTCATGGCTTAAAGATGAAGCGGAACAACAACAAATGCGCGACAGTGTAGTAACTCCTAAAAGAGGAAATATATACGACAGAAACATGAATGTTCTTGCCCAGAGCGCAAGCGCATATAAGGTTTGTGTTGAACCAAAACTTATAGCAGAAGAAGATAATGCAGAAGAAGTAGCAGGAAAACTCTCTGAAATTTTGGGTATAGAATACGATAAAGTATTCGAAAAAACACAAAAAAACAGCTATTATGAAATAGTTGCAAAAAAAGTAGAGCAACCCGAGGCAGACAAAATCCGCGAACTTAATCTTCCTGGAATAAGACTTGATGAAGATACAAAACGCTATTATCCGAACGGGTCTTTAGCATCTCATGTAATAGGCTTTACTGGTGACGATAATCAGGGCCTTTTAGGGGTAGAACTTCTTATGGATTCAGATCTTTCGGGAGTTGAAGGCAGAGTAAAAACAGCTAAAAGTGCCGACGGTTCCGATATGCCCTATGAATACGAGCAATATATAGATCCAATTGATGGCAAAGACGTTGTTTTATCTATTGACGAGGTAATACAGCATTTTGTTGAAAAACATATCGAAAACGCAAGACTTAATAATCAGGCAATAAATGGTGCTGTGGCAATAGTTATGGAGCCGAACACAGGCGAAATTCTTGCTATGACCAAAAAACCTGATTTTGACCTTAACAGTCCATTTACGCTTGTTACAGATGAGCTTGCACCCGAAGAAACAGAAGAAGAAACAGACCTTTCAACTTTGCTTAACAGAATGTGGAAAAACAAAGCCGTAGTAGATACATACGAGCCAGGCTCTACATTCAAAGCAATAGTTGCGGCAATAGCGTTGGAAGAAAATATAGTAAGCTTAAACGACACCTTTGTTTGTAACGGTTCAACAAAGGTTGCCGACAGAAGCATACGTTGTCACAATGTTCAGGGGCACGGCGTGCAGACCTTCCCGCAGGCAGTACAAAACTCGTGTAACTGTGCTTTTATTGAAATTGGACAGAGAATAGGAAAAGATATTTTCTTAAAATATTTCAGAGCCTTCGGTTTTGGTCAAAGCACTAACTTCGACCTTCCGGGCGAGGCAACAGGTATTTATTATAACGAAAGTAATATGACTACTATCGACCTTGCAACAAACTCGTTCGGGCAGAACTTTACGGCTACACCTTTACAAATGATAACAGCCTTTTCGGCAATAGCAAACGGCGGCGAGCTTGTAACTCCTCATATAGTAAAACAGGTTTTAAATGCCGACGGAAGTGTAGCAGAAGAAAAACAGGCAAATCTTGTAAGAAGAGTTATATCCGAAAAAACTTCCGAAACCCTCAGGGGAATTATGGAACAGGTTGTATCAATAGGCGGCGGTAAAAACGCTTATTTAAAAGGATTCCATGTTGCGGGAAAAACCGGAACAAGTGAAAAGCTGCCCCGAGGAAACGGAGAATATATAGCATCGTTTATAGGATATGCACCTGCAGATGACCCGCAGGTAGTTGTGCTTGTTATGCTTGATACACCAACAGCAGGCGAATATTACGGCGGAACAATAGCCGCCCCTGTTGCAGGAAAAATACTTGAAGATACATTAAAGTATTTAGGGGTTGAACCTAAATATTCGCCCGAAGACCAGGTAAGTATAGAAAAAGAAATGATAAATGTGCAAAGTATGAATATTTCTGATGCACAAGCAGCTCTTACAAATGCAGGCTTTACTTACAACGTAGTTGGTAACGGTAATAAAGTTATATCCCAAATGCCAAAAGCAGGCACACATATTTCATCGGGGGCTATATGCATTCTGTATACAGAAAAAACAGAGGATAGCAAAGTAATTGTTCCCGACGTTACACAAAGGTCTGTGTCAGATTGTAATTATATACTTGTAAATTCAAAGCTGAATTTCAAGATAACCGGTCCCGGCAAAATGGGAAGTAATATTGTGTCGATATCAATTTATCAGGAGCCTGCGGCAGGTACAGAGGTTGCGGCAGGTACAGTAGTAAATGTAGAATTCAGAAGCGGAAGCTCTGACTAGGAGAGGGTAAAATTGTTATTAAGCCAGGTTTTACAAAATATAGAGCATCAGTTTTATGGCGAAGATGTGCAAATAACAAATATACAATACGATTCACGAAAGGTTACAAAAGGAAGCCTTTTTGTTGCCGTGCGCGGTTTTTCAAACGATGGGCATAACTTTATAGAAAAGGCCATACAACTTGGCGCTGCGGCAGTACTGGCGGAAGAAAACGTAGATGTCACAGTACCTGTGGCAGTATGTAAAAATACCCGCAGAGCACTTTCGCAGGCGGCAAACAACTTTTATAAAACAAGCGAATCGGGACTTCGTATAATAGGCGTAACAGGCACAAATGGTAAAACTACAACCACTTACCTTATAAAACAAATTCTCGATTTGCACGGAATAAAAACAGGTCTTATAGGAACAAACCAGATTGTTATTGGAGCAAAAGCATTTGATGCAGAAAGAACAACTCCCGAATCTTTGGATTTGCATCGCCTGTTTTACGAAATGAGAGAAGAAGGCGTTGAATGTGTAATAATGGAGGTTTCCTCTCATTCTCTTGAACTTGACAGAGTTTACGGCATAGAATTTGAGGTTGGTGTATTTACAAATCTTACACAGGACCATCTTGATTTTCATAAAACCATGGAAAACTATATGCAAAGCAAAGCAAAGCTTTTTTCAATGTGTGAAAAAGGTGCAGTAAATTGCGACGATATATATGCTCAGGATATTTTAAAACTTGCAAAATGCTCTGTTATAACATACGGCGAAAATGAGGCAGACCTTTGCGCTTCGGCTATAAAAATAAGCGAAAAAGGTGTAAAGTTTACCTTAACATGCGAAGGCGAAAACTATGAGGTGCGCTATTGTGTCCCTGGCAACTTTTCGGTTTACAATGCAATGTCGGCAATAAGTGCCTGCAAGCTGTTTGGCATACCTATGCAGGAAATAATAAAAAGTCTCAGCGTTGCAAGAGGAGTACGTGGCAGGGCAGAGGTAGTGGCATTGCCCGCACCTTATACTGTAATGATAGATTATGCACATACTCCCGACGGGGTTGAAAATATATTAAAAGCTGTAAAAAGCTTTGCAAAAAACAGAATAATAATAGTTTTTGGCTGCGGAGGAGACCGAGACAAAACAAAACGCCCCCAAATGGGAGAGATTGCAGCACGTTTGGCAGATTTTTGCGTAGTTACAAGCGATAACCCCCGTACCGAAAACCCTGAAAGTATAATAGAAGATATCCTGCAGGGTATGAAAGGATATGAAGAAAAATATACAAAAATAACTCTCAGACGGGAGGCAATAGCCTATGCTATGAGCATTGCAAAACCCGATGATGTTATTTTACTTGCGGGAAAAGGACATGAAACCTATCAGATAATAGGTACAGAGAAGAAGGATTTTGACGAGCGTGTCATAGTAAAAGAAATATATCAAAGAAATTAACGAAAGGATTTTGTATATATGTTCAGTATGACAGCACTCCAAATAAGCGAAGCCGTTGACGGTATACTAATAGGAAACGAACAAATTATAGCTAATAAAGTAAGCACTGACACACGAAAAATAGAAAAGGACAATCTATTTATAGCTCTGTCGGGAGAAAACTTTGATGCAAATATGTTTGTTGATAAAGCATTTTTAGCAGGGGCAGCAGTTTGCATAGCAAGTGCCGATAATTTATGTCCTGACGGCAAAGCTCTTATACTGGTTCAGGATACCAAAAGAGCTTTAATGGAGCTTGCGTCATTTTACAGGGATAAATTCAATTTAAAACTTATAGGAATCACAGGCAGCGTAGGAAAAACAACGACAAAGGAAATGACTGCCTGTGTTTTGTCTAAAAAATATAAAACTCATAAAACAATGGGCAATTTCAACAATAATATAGGAATGCCGCTTACCCTTCTTTCTATGGAATCTGACTGCGAAGCCGCAGTTATAGAAATGGGAATGAATGCAAGAGGGGAAATTTCGGCACTCACAAGAGTTGCAAAACCAACGGCAGGTATTATCACAAATATAGGAATAAGTCATATCGAGCACTTGAAAACGAGAGAAAACATTCTGCTTGCCAAAGCAGAAATTCTTGAAGGTATGGATGATAATGCTTTTGTTTGTATAAATGCAGATGATGAGTATCTGCCCAAAATAAACGCAAACGGAAAAAGACTTGTAACATACGGTATAGATAACAAGTGTGATGTGCAAGGAAAAATGATCTCTAATAGCGTTTTAGAGGTTTTGGGCGTAAAAATAAATATGCCTGTTGAAGGTAAGCACAATATGTATAATGCACTTGCTGCGATAGCCGTAGGTATAAATTTAGGCATCAGCATTGCAGACTGTGCCTGCGGCATTGAAGAATATAAAACTGACGGTATACGACAATCTGTTTTAGAAAGCAATAACAAAACCTTTATTTGCGATTATTACAACGCAAGCCCTGCATCAATGTTTGCGGCACTTGAACTTTTAAAGAAAAATGACGCAAAAAGATGTATAGCAGTTTTGGGTGATATGGGAGAGCTTGGCGATTATGCTGAAAAATCTCACTTGGAGGTTTTGGAAAAAGCAAAAAGTGTTGGTGTTGACTATATATTCACAGTTGGCGAACAAATGAAAAAAGCAGCTCAAAAAATTCAGGATATACAAAGCTTTGATAATAATGACGAAATTTCGGAATTTTTAAAAAGCTTTTTGACAGAAGGCGACAGAATTTTAATAAAAGGCTCACATTTTATGAATATGGGCGAAATTTACGGAAAGGTTCGGTGATATGATGAACCTCATATTAAGTTTTTTTGCAGCATTCATTATAGCTGCACTTTTAGGAATATGGTTAATCCCGCTCCTTCACAGGCTTAAATTCGGTCAGCAAATAAGGGACGAAGGTCCTTCGTGGCACGAAAAGAAGAGTGGTACACCCACAATGGGCGGTATAATTTTTATAGCAGCAGTAGTTTTAGCAGGACTTATTTTTGCCTTTTCACAAAAAAGTGTTGCAGTTCTTGTTTGTGCACTGCTTTTTGGTGCAGTCGGATTTATAGATGATTTTATAAAGGTAGTAAAAAAACGCAATCTTGGCCTTACTGCAATACAAAAGTTTTCGATGCAGCTTGTAATAAGTATTGCATATACAGTATATCTTTTGTATACAGGAGCTATATCAAGCGAACTGTTAATACCCTTTGCAGGCAGCGTTGATTTTGGACTCTTTTTTATACCTTTGGTAATTTTTGTGATGCTTGCAACTGTAAACAGTGTTAATTTAACTGATGGGCTTGATGGTCTTGCATCCTTTATAACATTGGCAGTGGCACTGTTTTTTGCTTTATCTGCAAAAAAACTCGGTTTTTCTGATATACAAATTTTATGTATTGCTCTTTGTGGTGCTATATGTGGCTTTTTAATTTATAATGCACATCCCGCAAAGGTGTTTATGGGAGATACAGGCTCACTTTTTTTAGGTGGCTTTATAAGTGCAGCAGCTATAATGCTTGGAATGGAACTTTTTCTTTTAATAAGCGGCTTTGTATATGTTGCAGAAACCTTATCTGTTATAATTCAGGTGGTTTCATTTAAAACAACAGGCAAAAGAGTGTTTAAGATGAGTCCCATCCATCATCATTTTGAAATGTGCGGCTTTAAAGAAAATAAAATAGTTTTTATATTTTCTTTGGTAACCGTAATTTTATGCATTATAGCGTATGTAGGAATTGGAGCATAATTTTATGAAAATCCCTAAAATAAAAATTAAAACCTCTGGAGGAAACGGCATAGATATGCCGCTTTTAACAATAATACTTGTAATGATTGCCTTTGGCATTATTATGATATTCAGTGCAAGCTCTCCAACAGGTTTTTACGAAAACGGCGACGAATTTTATTACATAAAAAAACAGCTTATATGGACTGCACTTGGCAGTATAGCTATGCTTTTTTGTGCAAGTATTCCCTTAAAGTATGTAAAACGTTACGGATATGTACTTGGGATAGTAGCTTTTGCACTTATGATGCTGGTTGTGTTTATAGGTAAAACAGGCGGCGGTGCACAAAGATGGCTTGGGATAGGTTCTATAAGCTTTCAGCCTTCGGAGTTTGCAAAGTTTGCTCTGGTTTTTTGTTTTGCAAAACGACTTTCTGAAACTTCCACAAGCGAGCTTGGAGATTTTTGGCATGGATTTATGCCCTATATTTATATAATGGGAGCTTTTTGTCTTTGCTTTATATTGCAAGACCATTTAAGCGGTATGATACTTGTGGTATTAACACTTATAGTTTTGCTTTTGGCGGGCGGTGCAAAAATCTGGCATATGGGAATTTTAGGCGGTATGGGAGCTTTGGCGGCAACAGCGCTTGCTATACTTGAACCTTACAGACTTGAAAGACTGGTAGCCTTCAGTGACCCGTTTGCCGACAAGCTTGGCGGTGGCTGGCAGATAGTACAGGGACTTTATGCCATAGGCTCGGGCGGGATATTTGGCAGAGGTCTTGGTCAAAGCAGACAAAAATTTTTATATATTCCTGAAGCACATAATGACTATATATATGCAATTATCTGCGAAGAACTTGGATTTATAGGGGCAATTTGTATTACAGCCTTGTTTATTGCTTTTGTAACACGCGGAATTATAATAGCAGTAAACTCTCCTGATAAATTTTCAAGTCTTTCGGCGTTTGGAATAGTAACAATAATAGGTTTGCAGTATCTTATAAATATTGCGGTTGTAACGTCAACTATACCTAATACAGGTATGCAGCTCCCGTTTTTCAGTTCGGGTGGCTCATCCTTTGTATTTATTATGGCGGCAATGGGGGTTTTGCTTAATATATCCCGTTATCAGAAAAAATCCTCAAAACTCTTAAAGGAGAATAAAAAATGAGAATTTTATTGTCGGGCGGCGGTACAGCAGGACATATAAATCCTGCCATAGCCATAGCAAAACATATACAGAAAAAAGAAAAGGATGCACAGATTCTTTTTGTAGGAACACCGGGTGGAATGGAAAACAAGTTTGTTCCAAGAGAAGGTTTTGAAATAAAGCATGTTAAGGTAAGTGGATTAAAAAGAAAGCTTACACTGGAAAATATAAAAATTGCTTTTCGCTTTGTAAAGGCAATACAGGATTCAAAAAAAATAATTAAAGAATTCAAGCCTGACGTGGTTATAGGTACAGGCGGCTATGTTTGTGCGCCTGTAATTTTTGCGGCACATAAAATGGGTATACCTTCAATAATACACGAACAGAATGTTTTTCCGGGTCTTGTTGTAAAAATGGTTTCGGATAAAGTTGATATTACCGCTGTAAGCTTTGAAGAAACAAAAGATTACTTAAAAAAAGCAAAACGTGTGGAGCTTACAGGTAACCCCATACGCGAAAATATTTTAGTAGGCGAACAAAAAGAATCGGGCGAGCCACTTGTAATGATAAGTGGCGGAAGCCTTGGCGCCGATAGTATAAATAATGCAATAGTTGAGCTTTTGTCAATGCCTGGTCAGGACTATTACGGAATTGTAATGTCAACAGGAGAACGCAACCATGAAAAGGTAATGAAAAAAATAAAAGAAAAAGGAATAAAACTTCCCGAAAATAAAAAAATTCTTCCATATATATATAACATGGACGAAGTTTTGGCTCAAAGCAGTCTTGCTATAACAAGAGGAGGGGCAATAACTGTAAGTGAGCTTTGTGCGATAGGAAAACCTTCAATAATAATACCGAGTCCTAATGTTGTGCACGATCATCAGACCTACAATGCAAGGTTTATGGAGAAAAAGGGCGCAGCAATTATGATAAAGGAAGAAAATTTAAACGGAGAAATTTTGGCAGCACAGATAAGATTGTTGCTTTCGGATAAAGAAAATTTAGAAAAAATGTCACAGGCGGGCAAGGAAATAGGAATTTTAACAGCTTGCGAAACTATTTATAACTTTGTAAAAGAGCTTATGTAACACACAAAAAGTCCTCGGCATAATATGATATTGTACTTTATGTGGAGGTGCTTTATGAGTAAAATAATAATAAACGGAGGAAGGCGCCTTGAAGGAAATATACAGATTCAGGGAGCAAAGAACTCCGTTCTTCCTATATTGGCAGCAACAATTTTAGCCGACGGCGAAAGTGTAATAAAGGGATGTCCGAAGCTTTCGGATGTTGAGTATTCTGTAAAAATTTTAGAAGGCATAGGTTGTCGTGTAAAATGGGAAGATGATACAATAATTGTTGATTCTTCTGTTATAGAAAGAAGCTCGATTCCTGATGACCTTATGAACAAGATGCGTTCCTCAATAACATTTTTAGGACCGCTGACAGCAAGATGCCATACAGCGAGAATGTGTTCCCCTGGTGGATGTGAACTTGGCCCAAGACCTATTGACCTACATATAAAGGCCTTTAAAGAAATGGGCGTTTGTGTGCGTGAAATGGGTGGAAAAGTAGAAACCAAGGCAAAAAAAATAGCTTCGGCAAAACTTCATCTTGATTTCCCAAGTGTAGGTGCAACAGAAAATATAATGATGGCGGCAGTGCTTGCAGATGGGAAAATAACAGTCGGCAATGCAGCAAAAGAACCAGAGATAATAGATTTACAGAATTTTTTAAATAAAATGGGTGCCAAAGTACGCGGGGCAGGAACCGACGTAATAGAAATAGAAGGGGTAAAACGCCTTCACGGAGCAGAACACCGCATTATTCCCGACAGGATAGTTGCCGCAACATATATGTGTGCAGTAGCGGCATCTGGCGGGGAAATAGAGCTTTTTGGGGTTCAGCCTGAATATTTAAGTGCTCTTACCTGCGTATTAAGAGAAGCAGGGGCAGATATTAAATTCTATGCAGAAAAAGCGAAAATATCAGTAAATTCAGGAATAAATTCAATAAGTAATGTAAAAACCCAGCCTTACCCAGGTTTTCCAACCGATGCTCAGGCAGTACTCACGGCAGCACTTTCGGTAGCACGTGGAACGAGCATTGTATGCGAAAATATATTTGAAAACAGATTAAGGCACTGCGGAGAGCTTTGCAGAATGGGAGCCGACATTACAACAAAGGGAAATGTTGCAATTATAAAAGGAGTTCCGCATTTAAACGGAGCCGAGGTATGTGCAACAGAACTTCGCGGTGGGGCGGCCCTTGTTCTTGCAGGGGTATCGGCAATAGGAATAACAACGGTAGAAGGTGCAGAATATATCGATAGAGGATATAACGACATTGTTTTTGATTTTGCATCTTTAGGTGCAGATATAAAAAGAAACGGCGGTAGCTTAATATGAAAAAACGTAGAAAAAGAAAGCTCTGTATAAGAGGAGCAGCAATTTTAATATTGCTGCTCATCACGGCTTTGATTTTAACACATACTACCCCTATGTTTAATATAAGCATAATATGGGTAGAAGGTAATAACAGAATAACAAATGAACAGATAATACAAGCTTCAGGGCTTAAAACAGGACAAAATATCTGGCGAATACACAAATCAAGGGCAGAAAAAGCGGTTGAAGAAATGCCTTATATAGAAAGTGCTAAAATTATAAGAGGGTTACCAAAAAGCATAAAAATAAAGGTAACTGAAAACGAAATAAAAGCATATCTTCAAATTGATAAGGGGTATGCCTCAATCAGCAAAACGGGTGAAATTCTTGAAATTATGCGTCCCGACATTGCACTGGACAAGCCTGTTTTAAAAACTCAAGGGGTAGTGGATGCGAAGGTAGGACAAGCCATTGCGCTCGAAAATAAAGACCTTGAGGATGTATTGTATAGCTGTTTTAAAAAACTTGACGAGTATAATGTTCTGCCTATTGTAAAGCAAATAGATATAAATTCTACAATAGAAGTATCCATTATAACCAAAGGAGGTATGCTTGTAAAGCTTGGCGGTAAGGATGAAATAGATTATAAAATGCAATATTTCAAACGAATTTTAGAGGAGCTTGGCGAAAATGCAGGCGGCATGCTTGATTTAACAAGTACAGATAAAGTTCCTTACAGGGAAAATATTGAATAAAAAAACATAAAAATTAAAAAATATGCCCGATTTTAAAGAAAAATAACAAATAATTTAAAAAAATAGCATTTTTCTCTTGATTAAATTAAAAAAAAGTTATATTATATATAGTGAGATAAAATAATTACAGAACTTTAAGGAGGTTTTTCCAGATGGAAATGAACTTGTCACAGGTTATAAAAGTAATCGGTGTTGGTGGCGGCGGTGGTAACGCTGTTAACAGAATGATAGCTGCAGGTGTTGAAGGTGTTCAGTTTGTTGCAGTAAATACAGACAAGCAGGCACTTGAAGAATCAAAAGCAAGCGTAAAAATCCAGATAGGCGATAAATTAACAAGAGGACAGGGTGCAGGTGCTGATCCTGAAATCGGCAGAAAAGCAGCAGAAGAAAGCAAGGCTGAAATTGAAAACGTAATAAAAGATGCTGATATGATATTTGTAACAGCTGGTATGGGCGGCGGCACAGGTACTGGCGCAGCTCCCGTTGTTGCAGCTATGGCAAAGGAACTTGGCATATTAACAGTAGGTATTGTTACAAAGCCTTTCTCGTTTGAAGCAAGACGCCGTATGACTCAGGCAGAAGCTGGTATTGCAGCTTTGAGAGAAAGTGTTGATACAATAGTTGTTATTCCTAATGATAGACTTTTAACAATAAGCAGTGCAAAGACATCTTTCCTTGATGCTTTCAGAATGGCTGACGAAAGCTTAAGACAGGGTGTACAGGGCATATCCGACTTAATCTATCGTCCCGGTGTAATAAACGTAGACTTTGCTGACGTAACTTCTATTATGAAGGACGCAGGATTTGCTCACATGGGCATAGGCAAAGCAAAAGGCGACAATCGTGCAGAAGAAGCAGCACGTTTGGCAATCGAAAGTCCCTTGCTCGAAACAAGCATCGACGGTGCAACAGGTGTACTTATCAATATCACAGGCGGCCCAAGCCTCAGCCTTTTCGAAGTTAATGCAGCAGCAGAACTTATACATAGCTGTGCGGATGCATCTGCAAACATTATTTTCGGTACTGCAATTGACGAATCTATGGAAGATGATATTTCTATCACAGTACTTGCAACAGGCTTCCAGAGCGGTAACAAAAAGAGAGACTTTGATATAATGGGTACATCAAACGAACAGAAGAAACCCGAAAACGACGGTTTCTCCGATTTGCAGGTTCCTGATATCTTAAAAAGAACAGAATTTTAATTTAAATACAAAAAAGCCGTAAGCAAAAGCTTACGGCTTTTTTGTATTTTTTAGAGTTCAATAAATTATTATTTCTTCTTATTATTAAATAAGTAAAAAATACCCGCCAAAGAAAGAATTCCAATTCCTGATAAAACAGGGAATAGATTACGGACATTTTTGTCGGGTTTTGTTTTGGTATCGGTTTTAGACACCGTTTTGTAAGCATTACTCTTTTTTTCTGACAAAACAGTTGTATCTTCGTATTTTATGGTTTCAGGACGTTTGTATGGACATTCTCCGTTTGTATGCAAATGTGCGGGAAATCCGTTACAGTGATAGTGATAATATCCAAGTCCGCTTTGGTTGCAGTTGTCACGGTGCCCGCCGGAAGAATCAGTTCGTCCACTGTGTGCAAATGATGTAAACGGAACAAAAACAATTAAGAATAACAATAAAACTGATATTAGTATTCTTTGGGTTTTCATAAAAAAATCTCCGTAAAATAAAAATGCGTGACCCTTTTAAAAGAGTCACGCCAAAAAACGCAGAGGCTCTCTCAAAAAAGGTTACCACACACTTTTTCACCATATGCTTCTTGAGTACAAGGCTACGATACGAGAAGAGCATACGCTTTTTACAATAGCGTATGTGCCAGTACTCAAAAAAATACATACAATAATCAGTAGATTTTATAAGCATATTAAATTGTAGTGAAAAAGTGTGGTACAAATATTATATCACTTATTTTTAAAAATATCAATAAAAAAGCACGTTAATTCACTGAAAATTTATATTTTTATTATTGTAAAACACATAAAAAGCGCATTTTTAAGCGGATTCTTAACTCATTATTTTTTAAAATTAAAGAAAAACTCTCAAAATATCTCCTAAAAAATGGAAAAAATATTCAAATTTTTTCGCAACTTTTTTAAAAATTTTGTAACACTTTTTTAAATATTGCAAAAATGCTCTAAACCTTTATAAAACAAGGGTTTGGGGCGTTTTTATTTTTCAAGATAAAATATTTTGCCAAAATTTTTTGGGGAATAAAATTTTTTAAAAATCATAAAATATTTGACAAAATGGGAAATTTGAGGTACAATGACGACCTGTAAAGGAGTGATTTGATGTTTAAATTCACCGAATTGCTAAAGAACTTTATGAAAAAGAGATATGTCATGTCGGCGGTTTCTCTTGTAACTCTTTCGGCTTTTTCATTAGTTCTTTGCGCATCGACCACACTCAAAACCGTTAACATTTTTGAGAAAGCCGATGTAACAATTTCGGAAACAAAAGGTCTTCTTGTTGAAGATGTACTTGAAGAAGAAAATATTAAACTCAACGCTAAAGACAGAGTTATCCCTTCGGCAAATTCCGAAATATATGAAGGTATGAATATTGAAATTCGCAGAGCCGTAAAAGTTTTTCTTTCTGTTGATGGAAAAGATATGAATTTAAAAACCTCGGCATTCACAGTAGACCAGTTTCTTAAAGAAGAAAATATTGAGGTTTCGCCCTACGATATTGTAAAGCCGTCACGACTTACCGAAATTTCGGCAGGAATGAGTATTAGCCTGAAAAGAGCAAAAAAAATAACCTTCTCAAATTTTGGAGAAATTTCTGAAGAATACACTCATGCAGAAACAGTAGAAGAATTTCTTGAAGAAAAAGATGTTAAGCTTGCGAAAAAAGAGAAGCTTAATGTTCCTGCAAAAACACCTTTGAAAAATTACATGCTTATCGAAACCATAAGATGCACAGAAAAAGTTTGCACAGTAAACGAGGTTGTTCCCTTTGAGGTAATACCTGTTTATACTCTTTATGAAGAAAGAGGAACAGAAAGCGTTGTTAAAGAAGGCTCAAACGGAGAAAGGGAAGTTACCTATCGCATAAGCTATGAAAACGGCAGAGAGGTAAAGAGAGTAGCAATCAAAACCAAGAATATTAAAAAACCTGTGTGTGCAATATATGAATACGGAATGTCGGAAACACCTGTTTCTGAAACAGAAAAGGCTAAAAAAACAGCCCGCAAGATTAAGATGACAGCAACAGCATATGACCTTTCGTATGCAAGCTGCGGTAAAAATCCCGGCGACTACGGTTACGGAATAACCGCTAGCGGAATGAGAGCAGCGTACGGAGTTATAGCAGTTGACCCGAAAGTAATTCCCTTGGGGACGAAACTTTATGTTGAATCTCCCGATGGTTCGTGGTCGTACGGATATTGTGTTGCTGGCGATACAGGCGGAAGCATAAAAGGTAACAGAGTTGACCTTTTCTATAACTCACACAGCGAAGCTGTAAGTTTTGGCAGAAGAACAGTTGATGTTTATATATTAAGCTAGAAATTAAAAAACCGTTGCAATCAGCAACGGTTTTTTAATTTGACTTTACAAGTGAAAAAAGGTATAATATGTATAAGGAATCTATCATTTAAAGGAGCCCTGAATATGAAAATAACAATTTTAGATGCAAAAACACTGGGGGGAGATTTAGACCTTTCTCCTATAAAAAATATAGCTGAAACAGAAGTATATGACATTACAGAACCTTCAGACGTTGAAAAACGCATTTTAAAGAGCGATATTGTAATAATAAACAAAATTAAGCTTTCGGAGAATAATCTTAAAAATGCGGCCAATTTAAAGCTTATTTGCCTTGCAGCCACAGGATATGATAATGTTGACACAGAATACTGTGCAAAAAAAGGTATCGGGGTATGCAATGTTGTGGGTTATTCAACAGAAAGTGTTGCACAGCTTACTCTTGCATTTGCTTTTGCACTTTCAACCAATATTCCTGCGTTTTGCAAGTATGTTTCAAGTGGAGAATATTCAAAGGGCGGTGTTGCAAATAAGCTTGAACCTGTATACCACGAAATGGCAGGTAAAACCTGGGGAATTATAGGCTGCGGCAATATAGGCAAAAAGGTGGCACAGGTGGCGGAGGCATTGGGATGCCGTGTACTTGTAAATAAACGCACTCCTTCTGATATATACCAAAATGCAGACATTGATACAATATGCAAAAATGCCGATATTATAAGCTTGCATCTTCCTTTAAGCGATGAAACACGAGGAATTATAAACAGGGAAAGAATACAGATGATGAAACCGACTTCAATTCTTATAAATGTGGCAAGAGGAGCGGTAACAGACGAGGATGCCGTAGCTGAAGCAGTTTTAAATAAAAAAATAGGCGGTTTTGGGTGCGATGTATATTCTTTGGAGCCATTTTCTGAAAATCATCCGTTTTATGCAATAAAAGATTTTGAAAATGTAATGCTTACACCTCATATGGCGTGGGGAGCATACGAAGCAAGGGTAAGATGTGTAAACGAAATAGCACACAACATTAAAAGCTTTATAGCAGGTGAAAGAAAAAACAGGATAGAATAAGGAGATTATTATGAAAAAATTAGTTATACCTTTTATTTTGATGTCAATGATTTTGTCAGGCTGTCCCCAAAGCACAAGCATAGGAATAATAGGAGGGGCAGACGGACCTACAAGTGTAATAGTTTCAAAGAAACCAAGAGAAACAGACCGAGACGACGGAGTAACACTCTACGCAAAAGATGTAACAAGCAAAGGCCTTACCCTTGTATTTGAGCATTATGATGACGAAATAGAAAACGAAGATTTCCAGACAGGCGAATGGTACAAAATTGAAAAGGAAAACGACGGATACTGGAGTAAAGTAAAACCAAAACAGGAAGATGCTATATTTAATTCAATAGCTTACATAATAGAGAAAAACGACATTACCGAGATTCCTTTAACTTGGGAGTTTTTGTACGGCGAGCTTCCAAAAGGAAATTACAGAGTTGTAAAGGAAGTAATAAAAGTAGAACATCCAGGCGACTATGAAAAAGAAATTCTTTACGCATACTTTTCAATTCAATAAAAAAGTTAAGACTTTAAAAAGATTGTAAAAATCTAAAATATACAAGTTAAAGAATAAATTTTTATTGCTTTTCTTGAAGATGTGGAATATAATGGGTAAGAAAAACTTATTAAAAAGGACGGATTAAATGATTTGTGATAATATATTGGAAGCTATCGGCAACACGCCTTTGGTGCGCTTAAATCATTTAACGGATGATTTAAGTGCAGAAATACTTGTAAAAATTGAAGGATTGAATGTTGGCGGCTCCATAAAAACAAGGACAGCATTTAATATGATTTTACAGGCAGAAAAACAGGGGCTTATAAATTCAGATACAATAATAGTAGAGCCTACAAGCGGGAATCAGGGAATAGGGCTTGCTCTTGTGGGTGCTGTAAGAGGATATAAAACAATAATTATTATGCCCGACTCTGTAAGTATAGAGCGTAAAAAGCTTGTTGAACATTACGGTGCAGAGGTTATACTTGTTCACGATGATGGGGATATAGGCGAATGTATCAGGGAATGTATGAACATTGCTCTTAAAATGAAGAGCGAAAATCCCAAAGTTTTTGTGCCACAGCAGTTTGAAAATCCTGCAAACACCGACATTCAGCGCACAGTAACAGGACAGGAAATATTAAAACAGGCAGGAAAACCAATTCACGGCTTTTGCTCGGGTATAGGCACAGGCGGTACCATAACAGGTATAGGGGAGGCTTTAAAGGCAGAAAACCCTGACATAACAATCTGGGCGGTTGAACCTGAAAATGCTGCGATACTTTCGGGTGGTTCAATAGGAACTCACGTGCAGATGGGAATAGGTGACGGAATAATTCCACCTATTTTAAATTGCGATATTTATGATGATATCTGTATTATAAAAGATGATGAAGCAATAAAAATATCAAAAGAGCTTGCAACAAAAGAAGGCATAATGTGCGGAATAAGCAGCGGAACGAATGTTGCGGCGGCAATAAAGCTTGCAAAAAAACTTGGTAAAGGCAAAGTTGTTGTAACAGTACTGCCCGATACGGCAGAAAGATATTTTTCAACATCTCTTTTTGAGTAAAAGGAAAAAGGTATGAATTTTTACGAAAATAATTATTATTTAAGAACTTCTGATTTTAATATGGAAAACAATATTCATCCTTCGGCAGTGCTTGATTTGTTTCAGGATGCAGCGGGAAAGCACGCGAACCTTCTGGGAGTAGGGATGGACGAACTTGAAAAAAAGAACCTTACCTGGGTTGTAATGAGAACTAAATTTCAGATTTTAAAAAATCCCATGATTCATTCTATGGTAAGATTAAAAACCTGGCCCGAAAAACCCCAGAGAGCAATTTTTCAAAGAAATTATGAAATTTACAGCCACGACGAGCTTATTATAAAAGGCACATCCGAGTGGGTGCTTTTAGATAAAACCACCAATAAGATGGTGCCTGCACAGGGGGTTTACCCCGAAATGGAGTTTTTGACAAAAAAAACTTTCACTGAAAAACTTACAAAATTTGCGGATTTTGAACAGGAAGATATTTTTGGAAAAACAATTGCAGAGTATAGCGATATTGATGCAAACGGACATGTAAACAATGCAAAATATGCAAATTATGTTATGAATGTTTTAAAAAATCCTCAAATAATAGATATCTTCCAGATTCATTATCATCGCGAGGTAAAATGCGGCGAAGAACTGGGTATTTACATAAAGAATACACAAGAAGGATATGTGGCAAAAGCACTTAAAAACGGCGAAGCAATGTTTTCGTGTAAAATACTCTTTAAGGAACAGCTTTAAAATATTAAAAATTTTCAAAAAAACAGTTGACAAAACCAATTTGTGGTGCTATAATACTAACTACATTATGCGGCATCGCCAAGCGGTAAGGCAACGGACTCTGACTCCGTCATCCCAAGGTTCGAATCCTTGTGCCGCAGCCAGAAAAAAGCACTTACTTCTGTAAGTGCTTTTTTCAATGAAATATATAAAACATGAAAGAGAATAGAGCAGAGAAGTACAATAAAAAAACACTTGACACAGAAAATTTATTATGATAGAATAAATAAAGATTAGAGGCAATGACGAAGAGGTTGCGGTTGTACTACCTTTAAGAGAAGTGGCGGTTGGTGCAAGCCACAGGCAAGACTTCTGCAATGTAGCTTCCGAGCCGAGGTAAGAAAAGGGGATTCCTTAGTAGACACCTCCGTATATGCTGCGTTAAAGCATCAAAAGTGGTAGCCTTTGCTACAAATTGAGTGGTACCGCGGGTAAACTTAAATTTAAGTGCTCGTCTCAAAGTAAAACTTTGGGACGGGTTTTTTAGTTCTTGGAGGATAATATGGAAAATCTAAGAGATATCAACTTAAAAATTAAAGAAATGGCACAGCGTATACGCGAACTTCGTGAAATTGAGAACCTTTCACTTGAAGATATGGCAAAAAGTACTGGTATTTCGGTAGAAGAATATACAAAGTGCGAAAATGGCGACAGCGACTTAAACTTTGCTTTTATATACCGTTGCGCGTCGGCTTTAGGTGTAAACGTAACTGATATTATAGAAGGTTACAGCCCTAACTTAAAATCCTACACAGTAACAAGAGCAGGGGCAGGTCAGCAGATAGCAAAGGCACACGGTATGACCTACCATAACCTTGCATACGCATTTAAAAATCGTATAGCAGAGCCGCTATTTGTTCACAGTGTGTATGATGAAGCGGCACAGGACAAGGATATTGAACTTACCACCCACGAAGGGCAGGAGTGCGATATAGTTATAGAAGGACATCTTATGGTACAGGTAGGTGCTCATAAAGAAATTCTGGGCCCTGGCGACAGCATTTACTATAACAGTGATACGCCTCACGGAATGATAGCGGTAAACGGCAAAGACTGTCTGTTTTATGCAATAGTTTTGCGTTCGGGCGTAGAAAATGAAGAAAATTCCGATGCAGTTGCAGAAAAGATAATAGGCGTACCTCATCGTGACAATAAGGACAGAATATATCATAACTTTATAGATGTTTCAGAAGATGAAAACGGAACACCTACATCCATAACTTTTAAGAATACAGAAAAATTCAATTTTGCATTTGACCTTGTAGACAAGCTTTCCGAACGTGAGCCTGATAAGCTTGCAATGCTTCATATATCGAAAGATAAAACAGAACGTCGCTTTACATTTACCGATATGAAAAAGCTTTCAAATCAGTGTGCAAACTATTTTGCATCGCTTGGTATTAAAAAAGGCGATAAGGTAATGCTTGTACTTAAAAGACATTATCAGTTCTGGATAGCAATGCTTGGTCTTAATAAACTGGGTGCAGTTGCAATACCTGCGGTAAATCAGCTTGTAGAACACGATTTTGAATACAGATTTAACGCGGCAGGGATAAGTACAGTTGTTTGCACATCGGATGGGGATACAGCTCACCAGATAGATATAGCGGCAGAAAAATGTCCCTCCGTTGTAAATAAAATTATAGTTGGCGAAAAAAGGGACGGCTGGCGTGATTTCGATGAAGAATTCAGTCGTTTCAGTACTCATTTTAAACGTACAGAATCCTCGCCTGGCGGAAACGATACAATGCTTATGTACTTCACATCGGGCACCTCCGATTATCCCAAAATTGCAGTACATAACTATAAATATGCACTCGGGCACTTCCATACAGCAAAATACTGGCATAATGTTGACCCTGACGGATTGCATTTTACAATATCAGACACAGGCTGGGCAAAGGCAATGTGGGGCAAGCTTTACGGACAGTGGCTTTGCGAAGCAGCAACATTTGTTTATGATTTTGATAAGTTTGATGCAGCAGATATTTTGCCTATGTTTGCAAAATATCATATAACAACCTTCTGTGCTCCTCCCACAATGCTCAGAATGATGATAAAGCAGGATATATCAAAATATGATTTTTCGTCTGTAAAGCATATGACCACCGCGGGAGAAGCATTAAACCCCGAAGTATACCGCCAGTTCGAAAAAGCAACAGGACTTCAGATACTCGAAGGCTTTGGTCAGACAGAAAGTACAATGATTATAGGAAATATGGTAGGTGCATCGCATAAAATAGGCTCGATGGGTAAACCTGCGCCTATATACGATGTTGAGCTTTTAGACAGAGACGGCAACCCCGTAAGAACGAGTGAATCGGGCGAAATAGTAATCAATGTTAAAAATGGAGCCCCCTGTGGTCTGTTTGCAGAATATTACAGAGACGAAAAGAAAACAAAAGAAGTATGGTACGACGGATATTATCATACAGGCGACGTTGCATGGCGTGATGAAGATGGTTTCTATTGGTATGTAGGCAGAGCTGATGATGTTATCAAATCCTCCGGATACCGCATAGGCCCCTTTGAAATCGAAAGCGTAATAATGGAACTTCCTTATGTTTTAGAATGCGGAGTTTCGCCTGTTCCTGACGAGGTAAGAGGGCAAATAGTTAAAGCGAGTGTTGTTCTGGTTGCTGGTACTGAACCTTCGGAAGAACTTAAAAAAGAGATCCAAAACTATGTAAAAGAAAAGACAGCGCCCTATAAATATCCGAGAATAGTAGAGTTCCGCGAAAGTTTGCCAAAAACAGTAAGCGGAAAAATACAGAGAAATAAACTTTAAGAAAGAGCGGCATTGCCGCTCTTTTTGAAAATGAGGTGGATTTATGGATACATTATGTGAAAAATGCGCATATTTTGAGTATGATGACGAAATTGAAGATTATGTTTGCAACGCTTTTATGGATGAAGACGATAAAGCCGCTTATTCAGAAAACCCATTTGGTTGCAAAAAAGAGATATGCCGTGGGTTCAGACCTTATGAAGAATATGGAATGGTAAAAAAACAAAATTAAAAGAAGTATTTTATTATAAAAAAGGCAGTGTAGAAATTACACCGCCTTTTTTATATAAATAATATTTTTACAGAGCTATTTTAAGATTGTAAGCATATAATCTAAAAGTGTTCTGCGCATATAGAAAAGGCATTTTCCGTTTTCGTATACGGCGCAATTTAATTCGTCATAATCGTAAAACTCAAAATATTCTGTTGTAGAATCCTTTAAAACAAACTTTACAGAAGCAAGCATTTCTCCCTTTTTTGAATATCCAGATAAAACTTCTCCGTCAGCTTCGCCAGATATAAGTGCCATATAATAAGGGCGGAATTGTTCGAGAGTATATTCTTTTCCGTCTATAAAATATTTTTGAGTATCCCCGGTACCTTCTGTTGTTATGGTAGCGGTTTTGCCGGCAGAATAAACTGTTGCACTTGCAAGAGTATTTAAGTCGATAATGCTGAAAAACTTTTCTGCAACATCAAAAAATGTTACTTTTAAGAAGGAAAGTTTTTCGGGAGAAACCTTGTATCGTACGCCGTTTTGTTCTGAATAAACAATTGCATAATCATCCATAAAGGCTGACTTAAAGGAAAAAGTTTTTCCGCCTGCCTTTACTTCAAACGAATAGGGAAGGCGGTAATTTACCAAATCTTCCACTACATCATAGGCAAGGATTGCGGAAATAGGTGTAAGAACAAGATTTTTTACAGCGTCATTATCTGCATCGTAAACGTGAGGATGAGTTATCTTCCAGTTTGAAATAACGCCATAAACATCCGCATGAATATTGTTTTCCCTATAATTCATACTTATAAGACCGTTTTCGCCAGTAATAGAAAAAGCAGTTATACTTTGACTGTCAACATCAATCAAAGTGAGATTTCGAAAATCCAAAAGCTCGGCACCTATATTCTCTGCGGCAAGTTTTGAAATAACATAAACAGAATCAAATCCTTCTACAAAGCAGTAATAACCGCTTTGGTCGGGTAATATGTTGCCAAGATAAAAGCTTTTTGAAGACGAATCGATAAACTCAATAACAGCCGTAGGTGTTTGAGTATTTATTCCATAATCAATAAGTTCGCCTTTACGCTCGAGTGCACGGGATGCATATAACTCTGTTAAAGTTCCTAAAGCAGATAATACAGAACTTTCATCAAGGTCTGTATGTTCTTTGCCTAAAACCTTCCACACGCCTTCTTCCTTGAAAAGTGTAAAGCTTTCACTTCTGTTAAAGGTCATTCTTAAAGCTTCTTTATCAGTTGCAAAAACCTTTATACGAGGAGTTGTTTGTACTTTACTTGGTTGTTTAGTGTTTGACACGGTTGATATTGAATTGAGCACCACAATGCCTATCAAAATAAGTGCGATTACACACGAAAGAATTATAATTGTTTTCTTATTCAAAATTACAGATGCCTCCTCTTAAGCCAGATAATAAGGCCCGAAACAAGTGCGGCAAGAGGCGGAATTATACCAAAAAGGGCAATGTAAAAATATGACAATGAGTTGCTCATATTAAGAGATGATACCGTAATTTTTTTAGGAGCAATATCTAAAGTTGCATCGGTAAGATACGAAAGCATATTGTTGAAAAACTCGCCGTTTGCAAGGCTTGATTCTGCGAGATTTGTTTCGGCAAAAACAGCAGTAGAGCCTGAAATAAATACTTTGGACATTTTATCTTTTTCATGGTAAACGTCAAGTATTGCGGCAACAGATATGGTTTCGTTTTCAAATATAATATTTCCTTGTGTATCAATCGAAGCACCTGTGTTTGAGGTTTTTACAACAGGTGTTGCGGTAACACCAGAAACAGTATCAAACATAAGACTCTGACTATCGGCCCATAAAAGATTTTTATTTATAACAGAGTCGGTTGTAGCATGACTTTCGAAAACAGGGTAAAAACTTACGAGCGAGAGTGCTCGTGATGAGCTTGTTTCAAAAACAATATCACCCATGGGCGAAACACCCCAGTATTCGTTCATATATGCATAAAGTCTTGGAAGATTGGTTGTTTTGTAATTTACCATAAACGCAACATTTCCGCCGTTTGACAAATATGCATTTAAAGTTTCAATTTCCTTTGCGGTAAAGTCTTTTTGAGGACCTACAATGTATAATGCATTTGCATTTTCGGGAACAGGCGTGGTTGAAAGGTCAATCTGATAAACTGTAACGTTGCAATCGTTAAAGGCTTTTTCTAAAGACTGTGCCATAATTTCTTCATGTCCTGTTGTTAAATAAACGGTTACAGAATCGGTTTTTCTTGTAAGATAAGAAATTGCGTTTGTAATTTCTTTTTCAAGTTTAAATCCGGATAATGTGGCATTGCCTTCTGAATTTGTAGAGGTTGAAAAGAAGCTGTCTTGTGCAATGGTTCTTGATTTTTTGTTATTTTCAACAATAATCATACCGTTTGAAAGATCCGAAATGCCCATTGCAGCCATTCTTTTTACAAAGGCAGGCTCTGCGTTGGGGTCGTGAGTTTCAAAATTTATATACTTTGAAGCAGCCTTGTAAGTGTTTGCTACATGCAGAACGCCCGATGCCTGATTTGCAAGGGTTGACATATAATAAATGTTTACATCACTGTCAAGGGAATCTAAAACCTTGTGCGTCTGGTCTGTTAAAGTATATATTTTATTTTTTGTGAAGTCTATCTGCACGGGGAAGCGGTCTGTAAGCATAGCTACAAAGGCATTAAAAAGAATAGCTATTAACAAAACTGCGATAATAAGTACAGATTCATTTATATTATGTTTTATTTTTTTCTTCATAGTGTACCTCCGTCAGTTCCAACGTCTTTGTTCCACACTTCTTATTGTAAGGAACAAAAATACGGCGGTAAAGCTTATATAGTAAATTATAGGTTCAAGGCTTAAAACTCCTATTTCAAAGGAATCAAATCTTGCATAGACATTTATAAAGTTTATTATTGTAAGAACAAAATTTGAGGTAAGAGAGGTTGTAAGCCAGTCTAAAATATACAAAATCATTAAAGTTGCAAAAGTGAAAATTGCAGCAACTGTCTGATTTTCTGTAAGTGACGAAATGAAAAGCCCTATTGATATAAAGCACAGTCCCATCAAAGCAAAGCCTATATAACTGCATAAAATCTGTGCGTATGCAGGCTGACCGTGAATTGCGGGAACGATAAGGTACAAAAGAGTTATTCCTAAAGTTAAGAGGAACAAAACTGCTGCCGAGAAAAATTTGCCAAGTACAATTCCGCTTACTGATACAGGCGAGGTAAGAAGAAGCTGGTCTGTTTTGGAATGACGTTCTTCACTTAAAAGTCGCATAGTAAGAATAGGAATTAAAAATAAAAATATAAAATTTATTTTTGAAAGAATAAGGTCAAGCGAGGGAGAACGGTTTATAAGATTTACAACCGAAAACATAAAGCCCGACACAGCAAGAAACATACCCATAAAGATGTATGCCGAGGGTGTTGTAAAATAGGATCTGATTTCTCTGTTAAAAACAGCTTTCATTGTTTATCGCCTCCCACAAGTTTTACGAACATATCTTCAAGCGACATATCGTGATTTTTCATCATTAAAATTGTAAAGCCCGACTCAGAAACGACCTTTGAAATATCGGCACGGATATCGCCTGAGCAATCAATAGTAAAGATGTTTGAGCCTTTATATGAAGTAACATTTAAAACGCCTTCAATATTTTTAAGAACTTTTGTAATTTCTTGAGCGTCTCCCTGTATTTCGGCTTTAATTCTGGATTTTATACCCAAAATATTGGATAATGTTTCGGGTGTTCCGTTTGCTACAATCTTGCCTTTGTTTATGATGATAATTCTGTCACACACCGCACTTATTTCTGAAAGAATGTGAGAACTTAAAATTACAGTGGATTTTTTACCAAGCTCGGAAATAAGATTGCGCATTTCTATAACCTGCATAGGGTCAAGACCAACAGTTGGTTCGTCAAGAATAATAATGGGCGGGTTTCCTATTAAAGCCTGTGCAAGTCCTACTCTTTGCTTATAACCTTTTGAAAGGTTTTTAATAAGTCTGCCCGATACTTCTGTAAGCTTTGCAGTTTTATAGATTTCTTCAAGATGTGCACGTCGGGGCAGAGTACAACCCTTTAATTCATAAACAAAAGAAAGGTATTCTTCTACTGTCATATCAATATAAAGAGGAGGAATTTCGGGAAGGTAACCGATACAACGGCGAGCCTCATAGGGGTCGTCCATTATATTGTGACCATTTATCACAATATTGCCCGAGGTACTTGAAATATAACCTGTAAGCATATTCATAACAGTAGATTTACCTGCACCGTTAGGACCTAAAAGACCTACAATTTCTCCTTCCTTTATAGAGAAGTTTACGTTATTTACGGCTTTATTGTTGCCGTAATTTTTTGATAAGGATGTAACAGTTATCATATATTTCTCCTAAATTATTCTTCGGGAATATTGAGTTCTATACCAAGTTCTGCAAGTTGTTTTGAGTCAACATCGGAAGGTGCCATTGTCATAAGCTCTGACGCATTTTGTACTTTGGGGAAAGCAATAACGTCACGGATCGAAGAGCTTCCGCACAAAAGCATAGCAAAGCGGTCAAGACCATAAGCCATTCCGCCGTGAGGAGGTGTGCCGTAACGGAAAGCTTCAAGTAAAAATCCGAAACGGCTTTGAGCCTGCTCTTCCGAGATTGAAATTGCACGGAACATTGAACTTTGAACCTTGGGGTTATGAATTCTTATACTTCCGCCACCAAGTTCAACGCCGTTTAAAATTATATCGTAAGCCTTTGCAAGCACCTGTTCGGGGTGTGTATCCAAAAGCTCTATATGTTCATCTTTAGGTGATGTGAAAGGATGATGCATAGCGGTGTATCTTTCTTCCTCTTCGTCATATTCCAAAAGCGGGAAGTCGGTTACCCATAAGAGATTGAACTTGTTTTCGTCAATAAGGTCAAGCTTTTTCGCAATATGAAGTCTTAATGCACCGAGTGAATCAAATACTACTTTATTTCTGTCGGCAACAATTAAGATAAGGTCGCCTTTGTTTGCACCTGCCGCTTTGATTATACTGTCAAGCTCTTCTTGTGAGAAGAATTTTGCAATAGGACTCTTTATTTCATCTGCGGTTATGTTTATCCAGGCAAGACCTTTAGCTTTGTAGGTTTTTACAAATTCGGTAAGAGCATCAAGCTCGCGGCGGGCAAACTTATCGCTTCCGCCTTCTACTGTAATTGCACGAACACTTCCGCCTGCACCTACCGCATCGGCAAACACTTTAAATCCGCAATTTCTTACTGCGTCTGAAAGGTCCTGAATTTCCATGCCAAATCTTGTATCAGGCTTATCTGAACCGTAACGGTTCATAGCTTCGCTGTAAGGCATTCTGGGGAAGGGTACCTTTATATCAATACCCTTTATTTCACGGAATACTCGTTGAATAAATCTTTCGTTAACTTCGATAACATCATCAACATCAACAAAAGACATTTCAAGGTCTATCTGTGTAAATTCAGGCTGACGGTCTGCGCGCAAATCCTCGTCACGGAAGCAACGGGCAACCTGCATATATCTGTCAAAGCCTGAAAGCATAAGAATCTGCTTATAAAGCTGTGGTGACTGGGGAAGCGCATAAAACGAACCCTGGTGAACACGGCTTGGTACAAGATAGTCTCTTGCCCCTTCGGGAGTACTCTTTGTAAGAATAGGAGTTTCTATTTCCAAAAATCCGTTTTCGTCGTAAAAATCTCTTGCTATTTTTGTTATACGGTGACGGAGCATAAGATTTTCCTGCAAGGTGGGACGGCGAAGGTCAAGATAACGGTATTTAAGTCTTGTTTCTTCTTTTGCAGTTGTGTCATCTGCAACAACAAAGGGAGGAGTATCGGCTTTTGACAAAAGGCGGAGTTCTGTAAGTTTTACCTCAATTTCGCCTGTTTTGAGTTTTTCGTTAGCTTCTCCTCTTTTCATAACTGTACCGCTTGCGGCAATAACGTATTCAAGATGCAAATCGCCTGCAAGCTCGTACTTTGCAAAGCTTTCGTCTGCAACAAGCTGTAAAATACCTGTACGGTCACGTACATCTATAAATACAAGCGAACCGAGGTTTCGTACTCTTTGTACCCAACCCATAACTGTAACAGAGTTGCCTTCGTCCTTTGCAGTTACCTGTCCGCACATATGTGTTCTTTTAAGTCCTTTTAAAGTATCCATTTTACTTACCTCCGAGTACTTTTATGATATCGTCTGTGTTATTTATATTAACGTTTATGCAAGAGCCGTCCTGCATATTTTTAAGGGTAGCATAACCATTCTTAACTTCTTCACTTCCTAAAACAAGGCTATACAAAGCTTTCTGCTTGTCCGCCTGCTTCATTTGTGCTTTAAGGCTTCTTCCCAGATGATCGCATTCAGCATAAACGCCTTCGCGGCGAAGTGATGTTACAAGCTTTGATACAGCAATATCTTCTCCCAAGGATGCGACATATATATCGGGGCCCGAAACTTCAGGGAAGATAATTCCTTGCGACTGCATTATAAGAATAAGCCTTTCTATTCCTATTGCAAAGCCTATGCCGGGAATATCGTGCGAAGGGTCAAGCTCGCGCAAAAGATTATCGTAACGTCCGCCACCGCATACAGTTCCCTGTGAGCCTATATTTGTAGAAACAAATTCAAAAACTGTTTTGGTGTAATAGTCAAGGCCACGGACAATATATGGGTCTATTGTATAAGAAATACCTACGGCATCAAGGGTTTCCTTTACTTTGTTAAAATGCTCGGAACAATCATCGCAAATGTAATCTAAAATTACGGGCGCACCCTCGTTTACACCTTTACAAACAGGACTCTTGCAATCAAGTATACGCATAGGGTTAGTATAAAGTCTTTTACGGCATGTTTCGCAAAGGGTTTCTTCGTGCTCTTTAAAGTATGCAATAAGAGCATCGTTATATTTTTTTCTGCATTCGGGACATCCAATGCTGTTTATATAAAGAGAAACATCTGTTATGCCAAGCTTTTTCAAAAAGGTATCAACTAATGTTATAAGCTCTGCATCAAGTGTTGGGGAAGGACTTCCAAAAGCTTCACAACCGAACTGATGGAACTCACGAAGCCTTCCTGCCTGCGGTTTTTCGTAACGATAGCAGGAAATATTATAAAAGAGCTTGGTTGGTTGAGGATTTGCATATAGCGAGTTTTCAAGATATGCTCGTGCAACCGATGCAGTACCTTCAGGACGCAAGGTTATACTTCTTTCGCCTTTGTCTAAAAAAGTATACATTTCCTTTTGCACAACGTCGGTTGTATCGCCTACGCCTCGTTCAAAAAGCTCGGTATGTTCAAAAACAGGTGTTCTTATTTCGGAAAAACCGAAATTTCTTGCAGTTTCTGCTGCAATTTTTTCAATATATTTCCAATGAGGTGCGGCTTCAGGAAGAATGTCGCAAGTACCTCTGGGGGCTTTAGTAATCATATTGTCATCCTTTCAAAAACTTATT
>JAZNQL010000041.1:0-7393 GCA_045590155.1 Clostridia bacterium
CAAGCATTACGCCCATAGCTTTGCAGAGCGTAGAGCCGCCGCAATGAATATTGTCGGCGACTCGTTCGCACAGCTTAATAACAGCAACAATTATTTAAAAATTTCATAAATTATAAAACGCCTTTGTCTTGAAAATGACAAGGGCGTTTTTGTAGTCAATTTTGTAGTCAAAAAGTTGTAAAAAGTGGCTAAAAATTAGACTACAACACAAAAAGTTATAAAAAGCAACAATGCCGTAAAGCCTTATTTTACAAGGGTTTACGGCATTTTATTAAAATTTACAAAACCTCAAATTCTATTCCCACTCAATAGTTCCTATAGGTTTGGGAGTCAAGTCGAGTAAAACTCGGTTGATGCCTTCTACTTCGTTTGTGATTCTTGCGGTTATATGATGTAAAAGTTCGTAGGGAATTTCTTCAATAGTTGCTGTCATTGCATCAACTGTATTTACGGCACGGATAATTGCGGGCCATCCTTCGTAACGCTTGTCGTCTTTTACGCCTACGCTCTTAAAGTCAGGAACTGCAATGAAATACTGCCAAACTTTGCCTGCAAGACCGCTTTTGTCAAATTCTTCACGCAAAATTGCGTCTGCTTCTCTTAATGCATGAAGTCTGTCGCGTGTAATTGCGCCCAGGCAACGTACTCCAAGACCAGGGCCAGGGAAAGGCTGACGGTAAACCATTTCGTCAGGAAGACCTAATGCGCTTCCTACAACTCTTACTTCATCTTTATAAAGAAGTTTAATAGGTTCTACGAGCTGCATTTCCATATCTTCAGGAAGTCCGCCTACATTGTGGTGGGCTTTTACTCCGTCGCTTTCCAATATATCAGGATAAATTGTTCCTTGTGCAAGGAATGAAACGTCGTTTATTTTTGCAGCTTCTTCATCAAATACTTTAATAAATTCTGCGCCTATAATTTTTCTTTTCTTTTCGGGTTCTGCAACGCCTGCAAGTAAGTCGAGGAATCGGTCGGTTGCATCTACATATATAAGATTTGCATCAAGTCCGTTTTTAAATACCTCTATTACCTGTTCGCTTTCGCCCTTTCTCATAAGACCGTGATTTACATGCACACATACAAGCTGTTTGCCTATTGCCTTAATCAAAAGTGCCGCTACAACAGAGGAATCTACTCCGCCGGAAAGTGCAAGCAATACCTTTTTATTGCCTACTGTTTTCTGAATATCGGCTACCTGTTCTTTAATAAATTCGTCCGCCAAAGCTTTGGTTGTTATCCTTTGCATTGAGTCGGGTCTTTTGTTACTATCCATACGCTGTTCCTCCTGATTGTTTAATTTTTTTAAACAAAGTATACGTTTTTATTATTCTGTTATTATACAGCAACATGTTAAATTTTTCAAGTACTTTGTTAAAAAAATATTGACACAGATTAAATTACAATATATAATTATTCTATATTAAATAGGGGTACTGTGTGTTCGCAGTGCCTATTTTTGATAATATACAAATCTCCCCCTGAAAGGATGCATTATTTTGAGCAGAATTTTTTTACCGAAAAGTTATAAGTCGGCTTTAAATATTTATGAAACACAAAACGCCATAGGTTCATTAAAGCGTAATTTTGAAGACAATTTATCAGACGCACTTGACCTTTGCAGAGTTACTGCGCCTCTTTTTGTTGAGCCCCATACAGGTCTTAACGACGATTTGAACGGCGTTGAACGCCCCGTTTCATTTGACCTTGCTGACACAAAAAGCTGTGCTCAGATAGTTCATTCTCTTGCCAAGTGGAAAAGGTATGCTCTTTCAAAATACAACTTCCCCATAGGCAAAGGCTTTTACACTGATATGAATGCTATAAGACGTGATGAGGAGCTTGACAATTCTCATTCGGTTTATGTTGACCAGTGGGACTGGGAAAAAGTTATTTCGAAAGAAGACCGAAATGTTGAATTCTTGAAAGATACAGTTACTAAAATTGTAAACTGTATCTGCGATTCAAAGGAATTTATAAACAAGCAGTATCCTGCTCTTAAAAGAGAGCTTTGCAGGGATGTAAAGTTTATAACAACTCAAGAGCTTGAAGATTTATACCCCGATTATACTCCTAAAGAGCGTGAAAACGCAATTACAAAAGAATATAAAACTGTTTTTATAATGCAGATAGGCGATGTTTTAGCTTCGGGCAAAAAGCACGACGGACGTGCACCCGACTATGATGATTGGACGTTGAACGGAGATATAATGTTTTATAACGAAATTTTAGACTGTGCTTACGAGCTTTCGTCCATGGGAATAAGAGTTGATAAAAAGGCTTTGGAAGTTCAACTTGAAAAGGCAAACGCAAATGACAGAAAAACTCTTACCTTCCACAAGCTTTTACTTGAAGAAAAACTTCCCCAGACTATGGGTGGCGGAATAGGTCAATCTCGTTTGTGTGCTCTTTTACTTGAAAAAGCACATGTCGGCGAAGTTCAGGTTTCTGTTTGGGACAGCGAAACAATTTCTGTCTGCGAAAAAGCAGGTATCGATATTTTATAGCACTTGAAAAGGAGATAAAACAAATGATAGATGTACCCGCAATGTTTGGTTGTATGGTTTTTAACGACAATGTAATGAGCCAGCGACTTCCAAAAGAAACATACAAGGCTTTGAAAAAGTGTATCGCTTTAGGACAGCATCTTGACCTTGATGTTGCAAATGTTGTTGCTGCCGCTATGAAGGATTGGGCTGTTGAAAAAGGAGCTACTCATTATACTCACTGGTTCCAGCCTTTGACTGGGATTACTGCCGAAAAACACGACAGCTTTATAAAACCCCAAAAAGACGGAAATGTTATTATGTCCTTTTCGGGAAAATCGCTTGTAAAGGGCGAGCCTGATGCTTCAAGTTTCCCGTCGGGCGGTTTGCGTGCTACATTTGAAGCCCGCGGATATACTGCATGGGATCCTTCCTCCTATGCCTTTATAAAAAATGGAGTTTTATGTATTCCCACTGCATTTTGTTCTTACAGCGGGGAGGTTTTAGACAAAAAAACTCCCCTCTTAAAATCCATTGACGCTTTAAGCGACCAGGCAGTAAGAATCTTAAAGCTTTTTGGTAAAAATGATGTAAAAAGAGTTATCCCTCAGGTAGGTCCTGAACAGGAATACTTTTTAATAGATAAGGATATGTATTTAAAAAGACCTGACCTCATTTTCTGCGGACGCACACTTTTTGGCGCAAGACCGCCGAAAGGTCAGGAAATGGACGACCATTATTTCGGTTCATTAAAAGCAAGGGTTTCGGCTTATATGAAAGACCTTGACGAGGAGCTTTGGAAGCTTGGTGTTTTGGCTAAAACAAAACACAACGAAGTGGCTCCCGCACAGCACGAACTTGCTCCCGTATATTCAACCGCGAACACCGCAACAGACCATAATCAGCTTACTATGGAAATGATGAAAACTGTTGCTAACCGCCATGGACTTGCTTGTCTTTTGCACGAAAAACCCTTTGCGGGCGTAAACGGAAGCGGTAAGCACGATAACTGGTCTTTGTCGACTGATACAGGAATTTCGCTTTTAGAGCCCGGTGCTACCCCACACGATAATGCACAGTTCTTACTTTTCCTTTGTGCAGTTATAAAGGCTGTTGACGATTATCAGGATTTACTTCGTCTTTCGGTTGCAGGACCGGGTAACGACCACCGTCTTGGCGGACACGAAGCTCCGCCTGCCATAGTTTCTATTTTCCTGGGCGATGAGCTTACCGAAATTTTAGAAGCTTTGGAAACAGACAGTTCATATGTTGACCGTGAAAAACTGCAGATGGAAATAGGTGCAACAGTATTGCCACATTTTCCGCAGGATACTACTGACCGAAACAGAACCTCGCCTTTTGCTTTTACAAATAACAAGTTTGAATTTCGTATGCTTGGTTCTTCTTCATCTGTTGCAACTCCCAACACTGTAATCAATACAATTGTTGCAGAGGTTTTATCGGAATTTGCCGAAAGACTTGAAAATATCGGTCCCGATAAGTCGTTTGACAAGGAACTTGACAAGCTTATACGCGAAACGATAAAAAATCACAAACGCATTATATTCAACGGAAACGGTTACGACAGCTCCTGGCCGATAGAAGCAGAGCGCAGAGGTCTTTTAAATCTTAAAAACACACCTGACGTATTGCAGGCATTTATTTCGGAAAAGAATATAGAACTATTTGAAAAACACAAGGTTTTATCCCGTGCCGAAATGTTCTCAAGATACGATATATGGCTTGAAAATTATTCAAAAACAATAAACATTGAAGCTCTTACAATGATAGATATGGTTAACAAAGAAATTATCCCTTCGGCATTATCTTACCAAAACGAACTTACAGACCTTTTGGCAAAGAAAAAAGCTTTAGGAATTGAAAATGTTTCTACCGAGCGTAATTTGATTGAAAAGATTTCAAGCCTTTCGGATTGTGTCTCATCAAATCTTGAAGAGCTTACAAAAGAAACAAACGAAGTAAAATCTATCGAAAATGTTCTTGAGAATGCTCTTGCATACCGTGACAAGGTTTTAGCTACCATGACAGAATTGAGAACATATGTTGATGAGCTTGAGCTTATTGTTTCAAAAAAACACTGGAAATTACCTACATACGCTGATATGTTATACAGCGTCAACGAATAATTGGAGGTTTTTTATGTTATATATTATAATTGCGGCTATTGCCCTTATATGTATTATTGCCTTCTTTTTTGGTAAAGGAACAGGCAGAAAAACAACAAAACATATTGTATATATTGAAGGTATGATGTGTGCTCACTGCAAGGCACATGTTGAAAAAGCTTTTAAAGATGCAGGTTTTTCTGTAAAGGTTGACCTTGAAAACAAATGTGCCGAAGTTTTATCGGACAAAGATGTTTTGGAAGAAGACCTTAAAGCAATTGTAGAAAAAGCAGGTTATACATTTGTAAAGTGTGAATAAAATAAAAATGCGGTGTAATTTTTTACACCGCATTTTTATGGGGATATAAAAACTTTTTTATTCCTTACCCTCTATGAAGTATGTTGCTTCCATATCTGCAACATTCAGGGCAAATGCAAGCGGAAATTTTTCGAATGCGTTGCCGATATTTCTCTGGTCCTCTGTACCTGCAAATCCCATGTGATATCTTATGGCAAATGCTTCTTCCCTTGTCAATCGCATAAATCCTGTTATTATATATACTGATTTTTCGCCGTGACCATATGGCAAATCATCAACAAAATCATAACTCGGCACCTGGTGCCACACGCCTTTTTCATCTTTTACATTTCTGAAACCTTTTTTATAACAGTTTACCTTGCATAAATCGTGCAAAAGTGCGGCTATTGCTACTGTTTCGTCGGAACAATTAAGATTATATGTATTTTTTACTCTTTCTCTTTCAAGATAATCGCAAAGGCAGGTATACACGTTCAGACTATGCTCGCAAAGCCCCCCGTCGTAAGCCCCGTGAAAGCGTGTTGAAGCTGGCGCTTCAAAAAAGTCACTTGAAGGGGATGTAAGATACTCTAAAAGCTTATCTGCCCCTTCTCTGGTTATCTTTTCGGTATATATTTTTATAAATTCTTCTTTGAATGACATTTTTTTTCACTCCTTTTCTTAACCTTAACAACTAACGCTAAAGATGGTTGTTAAGGTTAAGTATATCACTTTTATCCCATTCTTGCAATTTCTTTTTGCAATCTTCCTATAATTCTTTTTTCAAGACGCGAAATATATGACTGACTTATCCCCAGCATATCAGCAACCTCTTTTTGGGTTTTTTCTTCTCTACCACCAAGACCAAAACGCATATTTACTATTTTTCTTTCTCTTTCCGAAAGCTTTGTAAGTGCCTCGCAAAGCATTTCTTTTTCTGCTTTTTCTTCAAGCCCTCTGTGAACTGTATCGTCGTCTGTACCCAAAATATCCGAAAGCAAAAGCTCGTTGCCATCCCAGTCTACGTTTAAGGGTTCGTCTATCGAAACTTCTGATTTTGTTGGTATGTTTTTTCTTAAATACATAAGTATTTCGTTCTCTATACAACGCGAGGCATAGGTTGCAAGCTTTATATTTTTGTCGGTTCGGAAGGTGTTTATTGCCTTTATAAGACCTATTGTCCCTATAGAAACCAAATCTTCGACGGCAACGTTTGTGTTATCAAATTTTTTTGCTATGTATACAACAAGCCGAAGGTTATGTTCTATCAGTTTTTGTCTTGCCCCGTTATCGGTGCAAAGTCGGGCTACAAGTTCTGCCTCCTCCTGTGATGAAAGCGGTGGCGGAAGAGTATCGTTCCCACCTATATAATGAACCTCCCTGTACCCTAAAATCCATCTTAATAATTTGTTAAGCCATTTTTTTATCATTTTCTTCCTCCTAAAATCAGCGGGTGCAAAAGTGCCCTGTAGCTTTTATCCCTTGAAATTTTGCCCTGACATATTCCTACCACTACATCCTCTTGTATATAAGTTACTTCGTTTTCTGTAACGCTTATTCTGTCGGGTCTGAATCCAACCAGAATGCCGTTATCCTTCCCTATTGATGAATAAGGAATAATCCTTATTCTTTCTTCCATCCCTTCTGGATTTCCTCCTGCCATAATCTTTTCTTCCTCCATCCCTTCGGGCAGAATTGCTTTTAATGCATCAAATTCTGCTACAATAACAGGCGCTCCTCCTAACGGCTCGCAAAGAGCATTCCCTGTATCTATAAGTGCATCCATTTCAACACTTTTTCCGTTTAAAAACACCTTTATTTTTACAAGCATATTATCCCGTGCTATTCCTGTCCTTACTGCATAATACAAAAGTCTTATTATTATGTAAGATGCAAAGACCGATATAAAAAGAAGCTTCCACGGTAAATTTATGTAAAGTATGCCGTTGCTTACTACTGCACCAAGTTTTTGTCCTGTGTCGGTAAAACAAAAGAGCGCAAACACGCCTCCCCCCATTATGAAGGTACAAAGATAAAAAAGTCCTGTTGCCTTTGCAAAAGTGCGTATACTTTTTAAGTTATATGCCACAGAAAGCATAAAAAGAGAAAAGGTAATTTTAAAAAGGGCAGAATAAATTGCTGAAAAATCAGGAAAAAATATGCACACAGCATATATAGCCCCCAAAACTGCGGAAAGCATTATTCTCCACTGTTTTTTTGGCAATCGCCCTATAAAAGCCGTAACCGACAACAATATATAATTTATTACGAAATTTACTAAAAAGAGAATGTCTATGTAATAAACCATACTTGATTTTCCTTTCATAACTTATTATATATCAGCTCCCCGGTAAAAAATGTCGTATAGTGCAAGTTTTTTTTGACTTCTTTTGACTGAAAAAATTTTTTAATTTAATTTATAATTTTTACTTGACATCTTTCGTCACAAATAGTATAATACTATCTGTATATTGATTTTGTAT
>JAZNQL010000042.1:0-5223 GCA_045590155.1 Clostridia bacterium
GTACAAAAATCCAGATTCTCGCACCCATAGTACGTGGAAAAAAAGGCGAACATAAAAAGATTTTTTCAGATGCTTCAAAAAACGGATATGTAAGAGTAAGAGTTGACGGAGAAATCCGTGACCTTTCGGAAGAAATCTCGCTTGAAAAAAATAAGAAGCATACAATAGAGATTATTGTTGACAGACTTAAAATGAAGCCTGATATTATGAGCAGACTTTCGGGTTCTGTAGAAACGGCACTGGAAGAAGGCGGAGGACTTATAACTGTCATTACAGATAATGACGAACAAACCTTCAGCCGTAACTATGCCTGCCACGATTGCGGAGTGAGTATAGAGGAATTAAGCTCGCGTTCCTTTTCTTTTAACAGCCCTTATGGCGCCTGTACCGAATGTAGCGGTCTTGGCGTTACAATGCACATCGATGAATCGCTTGTATTAAATCCGGAAAAACCCTTGCTTCGCGGAGGAATAAAAGCAACGGGCTGGAACGCAAAGTATATGGAGTTTTCCATTGCAAAAACTCAGCTTCTTTCGTTGGCAGAACATTATAAATTCGATATAGAAAAAAATATAGAAGATTTGCCGAGAGAAATTATAAATATAATTTTATATGGCAGTGGGGATGAAGAAATCGAATTCAATTATAAACGAGCTAATCAAATAAGGCAGGTTATAAGCCCATTTGAGGGAGTTATAGCAAACCTTGAGAGACGGTATAAAGAAACGAATTCAGAATGGGTAAGAAAAGAAATAGAAGAGCTGATGATTGAACACGAATGTCCAAAATGTCACGGTGCTCGACTCAGACCTGAAATTTTAGCTACTACGGTTTCGGGACTCAGCATAAAAGAGGTTACAGACCTTTCTGTTGAAAAAGCACTTGAGTTTTTTGAAAACTTTTCTCTTACAGAAAAAGAAAAAATTATTGCCGAACAGCTTTTAAAAGAAATAAATACAAGACTTGGATTTTTGAATAATGTAGGGCTCGGGTATCTTACACTTTCAAGAAGTGCAGGCTCGCTTTCGGGCGGAGAAGCACAGAGAATACGTCTTGCAACACAAATAGGCTCGGGTCTTATGGGGGTTTTGTATATTTTAGACGAACCAAGCATAGGTCTTCATCAAAGAGATAACGCAAAGCTTCTTGCAGAGCTTAAAAATTTGCGGGATCTTGGGAATACACTTATCGTTGTTGAACACGACGAGGAAACAATGTTTTCGGCAGACCATATAGTTGATATAGGACCCGGTGCGGGGATACACGGCGGTCAAATAGTAGCACAGGGAACAGTAGAAGAGATTATGGAAAATCCTGATTCCATAACAGGACAGTATCTTTCGGGAAGAAAGAAAATAGAAGTTCCCAAAACAAGAAGAACACCCACGGGAAGTATAACAATCAAAGGAGCAAGACAGAATAATCTGAAAAATATTGATGTTTCAATTCCTTTAGGGGTATTTACTTGTGTAACGGGCGTATCAGGGTCAGGAAAAAGCTCTCTTGTAAACGAAATTTTGTATCAGGAGCTTGCATCAAAGCTTAATCGTGCACAATGTGTAAGCGGAGAGCACGATAGCATAGAAGGAACCGAGGTTCTTGATAAGGTAATAAATATAAGTCAGGAGCCAATAGGAAAAACGCCTCGTTCAAACCCGGCAACCTATACAGGATTGTTTAACGATATACGAGAACTGTTTGCTCAGACAAACGATGCAAAAATGCGAGGCTATACGGCAAGCAGATTCAGTTTTAACGTAAAGGGCGGAAGATGTGAATCCTGTTCAGGTGACGGCATAATAAAAATTGAAATGCATTTTCTGCCGGACGTTTATGTGCCTTGCGAAGTGTGTAAAGGAAAACGCTATAACCGTGAAACACTTGAGGTAAAATACAAGGGCAAAAATATTTATGATGTGCTTGATATGACGGTGGAAGAAGCTCTTGAGTTTTTTGAAAACCACCCCAAAATACACCGAAGACTTCAAACCATTTATGATGTAGGGTTAGGATATATAAAACTTGGTCAGCCTGCCACTCTTCTTTCGGGCGGGGAAGCACAGAGAATAAAACTTTCAACCGAGCTTTCACGCCGAAGCACAGGCAAGACCGTATATATTCTTGACGAGCCTACAACAGGTCTTCACACAGCCGATGTTCATAAACTTATAGACGTTCTTCAACGGCTTATTGAGGGCGGAAATTCAGTAATAGTAATCGAACATAATCTTGACGTAATAAAAACAGCCGATTATATTATTGATATGGGACCCGAAGGCGGGGATGAGGGCGGAAGAGTTATAGGACTCGGAACCCCTGAAGAACTTGCAAAAAATAAAAAATCTTACACAGGAAAATTCTTGAAGGAAATTCTTTCAAAGGAGAAAAACAAAAATGAGAAATAATCAAATTATTGACGATTACAACGACGGAATTGAAGCCAAAGCCTTAAATTTAAAATCACTTTTGATTGGCGTTGGTGCAATATTGCTATTTATAGGAATTGTAGTAGGTATTATTCTTTTAAACGGTGTAATTTTCGGCGCAACAGACAAAGAAGAAGGTACACGTTCATCCCATCCGCTGGTATATGTAAAGGATAATGCACTTATGGTATTGCCTGCTTACAGAAAAACCCCTTATATGGCAAGCGATAAATATGATGCAGACAGTGTGCAGATAGCAGAAAATGGCTCAAAACTGTATTACACAGCTGATGGTGTACTTTATTCAAAGAAAACCAATTCAAAGAAGAAAGCGCCCAAAGAAATAGCAAAAGTTACCGATTTTAAAATAGATAAGAACGGGAAGAATGTTTTATACAGACAGGGAGAGGCTTTATATTCAGGTAATTCGCCAAAAAAAATAGCTGACGGAGTTTTGGAATACTTTATTTCGTCAGATAACGATAAGGTTATTTTCGAAACAGCAAAAGGTGTATATGTTTACGATTATAAAGCAAAAAAAGGACCTGTTGAGATTGCAAAGGGAATAGGACTTTCAGATATAACCAGTTCTCTTGCTGAATACAGAAAAATATATTATTTGTCTGAAGGAAAGTTTTATTATAAAGCTTATAAAAAAGAACCTGTACTTTTAGGGGATAATATTGAAAAAGTAGAAAACGTAGGTAAAACAACCTATGCAGAAGGCAATAACACTTTATACGCAGTAAAGAATAAAAAACTTAAAACAATTCTTACTGATGTAGAAAAAACATTTTATCCAAAGAATGATAAGTATATGGTAGCATATACAGCTTCAGAGGTTTATGCCGTAAACAAATACAAAGCGGTAAATACAGGAATTGATGCGACTGTTTTAAAAGACGTTGAATTTTCAAAAGACGGAAAATATATGTATACAATTGAAACCAATGACGTATATAAGTATAAAATGAAAAACAACAAGGCAAAACAGATGGCAAGTGTAATCTTTAATGCAAAAGAAATAGAATGTCATGATGATATTTTAATAGTACGAGGAACAGATGACGGTTACTTCTGTTATGCAAAAAAACAAAATAAAATGCTTTCAGAGGAGCCTGTGCAGTATAAATGCAAGGACGGTGTAATTTACTTCCTTGAAGGCACTACCCTTAAAAAGATTAACACAAAAGGAAACTTTAAAGTAGAAGAAATGGCAACAAACGTAAATATTTTCGATGTAAGAAGTAAAAATTACATAATTTACGGAAGAAATGCCAATATAAATTCAGAATATGCTCTTTACCTTGAAAAAGGAGTTTTTGATTTAAGAGTTGATGTAGGAGTATCAGAAACCGAGATTTATGAAAGGGAACTTGAATGGAACGAAAAAGCGGCGTCTTAATGCCCCTTTTTTCCTTGCCTGGAGAATATGGGTGCGGAACTTTCGGGAAAGAAGCAAAAAACTTTGTTTCCTGCCTTTCACAGGGTGGTTTTGCCTATTGGCAAATGTTACCTCTTTTAATTCCCGACGAGTATAATTCTCCGTACAGTTCATATTCATCCTTTGCTGGGAATCCGTTTTTTATAAATCCCGAAAGGCTTTTTGAAAAAGGGCTTATAACAGAAGAAGAACTTTTAAAAGAGCAAATCTTAAGTCCTTATATATGCAATTATAAAAAAATAAAAAACACAAGGCTGTCTTTACTTAAAAAGGCAGCCTTACGTGTTTTGGATAAAGAATCAATTTTAAAATTTTCAAAAGAAAATCCGCATATAAAAGCCTTTTGCCGTTTTATGTGCAAAAGGGATGAAACCGATTTTTTTGTATGGCAATTTATACAGTACGAATTTTTTAAACAACTTTCAGAACTTAAAGAATATGCAAATGCTATGGGGATAAAACTTATAGGGGATATACCCTTTTATTCTTCGCCCGAAAGTGCTGATGTTTGGGAGTCGCCCCGTTTTTTTATTCTCGATAAAAATAAAAAACCTTTGCTTTTGGCAGGCGTTCCGCCCGATTATTTCAGTCCCGAAGGTCAGCTTTGGGGTAACCCTGTATATAATTGGGATGAGCTTGAAAAAGAAGGATATTCGTGGCATGTTCAAAAAATTACCTTCTGGCTTAAGTTTTTTGATGGATTAAGACTTGACCACTTTCGCGCATTTGAATCGTTTTGGGCGGTAAAACAAGACGAAAAAACGGCTCGAAACGGCGAGTGGATAACTGCACCGGGGCTGAAAATTATAAACAAAATAAAAGAGGCTTCAAAAGATAAACTTATGATTGCCGAGGATTTAGGAGATATTACTCCCGCAGTTACCCGTCTTGTTCAAAAAAGCGGATTTATGTCAACAAGAGTTTTTCAGTTTGGCTTTGACACGGAAAATTTACACACCCCCCATAATTATACCGAAAACTGTGTTGCATATACGGGCACACACGATAATAATACTATGCTGGGCTGTATATGGGAATCAGAGCGCGAAAAAAGAAAAAGACTTTTTGAATATTGCGGATATTCAGGGGATAATTTTGATAAAGGACTGAAGAATGTAATAAAAAGCATAATGGCATCGCATGCATCATTAACAATTTTCCCTTTGCAAGATTTAGCAGGCTATGGGGCAGATACAAGAATAAATGTTCCGTCCACTAAAGAAAAAAACTGGCAATGGCGTATTAGCAAGGAACAACTTCAAAATATTGATTTTGAATATTTTTGTAAAGAAAATAAATTATATGGAAGAAATTAAAAAGGGCATTTTTTATGTCCTTTTTTGCATATATTAA
>JAZNQL010000043.1:0-27915 GCA_045590155.1 Clostridia bacterium
ATATTCTTTTTCTTATCTCATCTTTCATATCTCATATCAACTTTAAGCTGTGCCGCTGTCTTTTCGTCCTTTAAATATGCAACTATTTCAAAGGCAAAATCTGCCGCTGCACCTGGGCCCTCACCTGTTATAATATTACCATCGCGGCAAACATTTTTGTCAGATATTTTTGCACCTTCAAGGTATGTTTCAAACGAAGGATAGCAAATTGCTTCCTTGCCCTTTAAAATTCCAAGCTTGCCAAGTATCATAGGTGCGGCACAAATTGCAAACACAGGCTTGCCCGCCTTTGCAAATTCTACTGCCTTTTCTTTAATAACCTCACACTCGTCAAGATTTTTTGTGCCGGGCATACCGCCGGGAAATACCATTGCAGTAACCTCGTCCCAGTTAACATCAGAGAGAGTAATGTCGGCATCAACAGGTATTCCGTGTGTACCTGTAACCTTTTTACCGGTTATACCAACTGTTTTTGTTTCAATTTCTGCGCGGCGCATAACATCAACAACTGTAAGCGCTTCTACCTCTTCAAATCCGTCTGCTAAATAAACTAATAACATTTTACACCCATCCTAACATATTAATATAATTTTCTTTTTTTACAAACAAGCTGTCAAGCTTGTCACTTGTATTTATAAGTCCCATAAACTCTGCCTCACGCGCAGATATTGTACCGTGCACAAGCTGAGAAAGTGTTTTTATGTCAACCGATATACCACCTTCAGCTTTTTCAACACCAAATGGTGTTATATCGAAAGCCTGATTGTTCTGCTCCAATATGCCATCCTTTATGTCAAGAGCAATCTCTTCGCCCGGCGCAAGCCTTTGGGACAGAGTTTCCAGAACCATTTTCGCATTTATAATCCTTGTCATAAGATGCGGATAACGTGTTTCGGTAATATTTTTCTCACACAGTACACCACGCAAAAAGCCATCAGAAGCGCCACGTATCCAAAACCTTTCCGCCTGTGATGCGTGAGAGTATATAAAGCCCAAAAGCTGAGCAAGCTGTGACCTGCCTGTATAGGCAAGCTCATAAACGTTGAACACACCATTTTCAATGGCATAAATTATATATCCGCCATCGTCCAGCACATAAAACTGTCCTCCGCTTATGTTCACCTCGCGGTTTATATCCGAGAACATTTTTTCATCTCTTACTGTACAGCTTCCCTTATCGCGCACAAATGCCTCATAAGCATCTATCGGCGCCTCTTTATATGGATAAATCTCTCTGCATGGTACAATATACTTTTTAATAGCCTCCATCTCACCTTCGAAATCCGAAAGATAGTGTGTTGCCTCAAATCCGTATTTCCTGTAAAACTCAAACTTGAACGGCACAAGCAAGGCTATCGCCACATTTCTTTCGTACAGTACTTCCAGCACGCGTGTCATCAGCATATTCACATATCCCTTGCCTCTGCACTCGGGTCGGGTGGTTACACCGCCAACGTACATAGCCGGCAGTCTTTTACCGCCTACCGCTATTTCACGCGGGAAAAACTGCAGATTTGCCGCAACACGGTCACCCTCACAAACTACAAGGGTGTTTTCGGGTTTAAACTGTGTATCAAAAACCCAGTCTATATATTCATCACTGTCATAAAAACAGTATTTCCACATTTCCTTAAGCTGAGCCTTCTGGCTTATCTTTGCAAATTCAACAACTGCCATACTATGCCTCCTTTGCCGTGTACTTCATAAGCAGAATGTCCGGGTAGTAGGACATTTTCGCTTTACGCAGTCCGGGTAAACCCATGTCCTCTTCCCTGTTTACATATTCCATATCAGCAAAGCAGTTTTGTAAAAACATTTGATTTATTGCCTGATACGCTCCGACAATTTCGGAGTCTGCTTTTTCAAGATGAATAACCGCTGTATTATCGTTCAGGACCTCTCCTGCCGTAACCGCAATTACTTTTCCACCCGTTCTTATAACGGCACCCTTCTGGTCAAGAGCATCAAAATTATCCATAAGAAGACGGATTGCAACCTCTTCCTCCTCTGTATTTTCCTTGCCTTCAAGGGTTGACAGGGCAAAAGCCTTTGCCTCTTCAATGTTTTCTGCCGTAATTTCTTCAAAGGTATGTTCTGTCTGCATAAACCTGTTTAAGAAATTTCGTTTTGAGTGGAGTTTTTTTCCTTTAAGACCTATAAGTCTGTCCACAAGATACACATAGTCTGCCATGTCGCGGTCTTCTTCTATCGAAAAGCCGTATTCATTTTTAAGCAGAGCTATATCATCCTCATATATCTGTCTGAAAACCGTCTTAATCCCACGCCTATGCGCGTCTTCCATTATCAAATCAATGCCCCGTCGGATGTCTCCACACCCTATGGGCATAAGATAATAAGCATCCTGTTCACTTTTACCGCCACGGATGAACAAAAGATTTTCCTCCATGGCAACCTGAACATTGTAACCATACTGCCAGGTATACATACAGGCAAAGGAGCGCTCGGCACCCATAAAGTGCCTGCATGCCTTACATCTGTCAAATACCTCTTTGTCCGACAGTTTAAATTCTCTAAACTGCATAATTATCTATTTTTCTCCCATTATAAATTTTTATAGATTTCTCTTTTTTCAAGCATTTTACCGCAGGACATTTTGCCCTCGGGACAAGCGCCGAATACACAGGGCGGCCCAACCTTTTTAAAGAGTGTAGGTGCCTCTGCCTTAACAAGCTTCATCATTTCAAACGCCATATCTCGTATTTCCCACTGGGCGCGCTCGCAAAGTCTGTGCCTGAAAAAGTTATACAGGCTTCGCGCGTTAAAGGTTGCAACAAGCTTTGTTTCGCAAGCATTGGGCAGTACATATCTTGCATCCTCAATAGCCTTTTTGGATGCGGCTGTTTTAGCACTCTTTTCGTCCTTGCCCTGCTTAATAAACTCTGCATAGTGCTTTGCCGAAAGTATTTCGGTAAGTCTGTCATAGGTTTTCTGGTCATCCTCCATAGCACGCAGGAAAAGCTCCTTCGCCTCGGGAACTGCATCTATTTCAGGAGGCAGAATAAATTCAAACTGTCCCTCTGTTACATATCTCTGACTTTTAACACTGTAGCTTGCCATTCTGTGACGGGTAAGCTGTGCCAAAAGCGAACGGCTTACGCCTTCAATTCCAAAGGTAAAGGTAACGTGTTCAATAGGACTTTCGTGTCCTATTTCGGTAAGCATGCCAATAAATCTGTCCGTTGCCGCCTTGTCAAGTCCTGCCTCAATCCCCTCTACTCCTGCGTTGGAGTAGCACATTTTTGCTGCTATTGAAATAATTTTTTCCGCATCGGGTGTACATTGAATTAATGTTACTTTCATTTTAAATACCTTCTCCCTGATACAATTACTTTTAGCATAAACACAGGCAGTTGCATCATTCTGCCTATACGCGACGGCTGTTTACACAGCCTGTAAAACCATTCAAGATTAAGCTTTATAAAAAACTTTGGTGCGCGTTTGGTGTTACCCGCAATAACATCCACCGAGCCGCCTGCACCAATAAACAGTTTAGCACAGGTTTTGTCTTTGTTTTTATCTATCCATATTTCCTGCTTGGGTGCTCCGAGGCATACAAGCACAAACTCGGCTTTGGCTTCATTTATAGCCTCAATCACGGCATTTTCATCCTGCTGATAGCCGTGCATTGTGCCAACTATGTTTACACCTTTTTCCGAAAGCTTTTGTGCCGCAGCATCTGCAACGCCCGGCTTTCCGCCGTATATAAACACCTTTGTGCCCTTTTGCGCGGCAAAGTCAAGTATTTTGCAGGTTAAATCATAACCTGCCACACGCTCCGCCACAGGCTGTCCCACTATTTTTGAAGCGTAAACAACACCTATTCCGTCGGGCACAACCATATCGGCTCTGTTTAAAACATCCCTGTATTCTTCGTTCTTAAGAGCGGCATTTATAATCTCGGGATTAGGGGTGTAAATTGCCTTTGCACCATCACCGCCAAGATACGACGCAGCCTTTTCAAAAGCCTTGTCCATACCATCTCTGTCAACATATACTCCAAGTATGCAAGCTGTATTTCTTTGCATAGTATTCTCCTTTTAACTTTATTGATATATTTTATCACTACAGGCTATTTTTGTCAAAGGAATTTGGCTCTTTATGTAGAATATATTAAAGAAAGTATTTTTATGGAGGTATAAATATGGTTGAAATATCAATTTCGGGTTCAAACGTAACTTTCCGTACACCCTTTTCAGAGAAATATAATCTTATTCAGATTTTTAAAGGTATATTTGATGAATTTGTTGGCAAAAACTCGCCTGTAGACTTTCTTGCAAGCGGATTTCAGCATAAATCCTGCCGCGATATATGGCATATTGACAAATCACTTGCAATTAATACAGATGACGTAACCCCCGCACTTATAAACGGTTGCTGGATGGGCGCTAACCACGGACAGAGCGCAGGTGTTGCTGTTTACTCGCCCTGCCACGGTAAGGACTACTCGGACCTTGGCTCTCTGTGGGAGGATGAAAGCGGGCTTAAATGGACTCTTATAAATGTTTTGGACGGCGACGGAATGATATTTATGTCCGAAAACATTGGCAACAGCAAATGCGACTACAAGTTTGCAAGTGAAATTTCGGGTAAGCTTACATACATAAGTCACGGAGTACATACCGCCTCTTTTGAAATAGAAAGTCAAAGTGGAAATCACCAGATTCACCGTTCCTGCCGCCACTTAAACCGCGGTGTTTATGCCGTTTGCGGTGACACACGCACAAAGGTTTATACAGGCCACAGCGGATGCGACTATGCTGAAATAATCGACGAATACGAAATTATCAACCCCGCAACCCTTTGCGACGGACTTCGTGCAGACAGACCCGAGGGAGGGTACACCGCTCCCCAGGACCTTGCAAAGGGTGAAGCTATGTTCCACTACCTTGCAATTTACCGCATAATGGGCGACGGAACTGTTGTTATCGAGTTTAAATATAAGCCTCTGTGCGACATAAATGCTTCTCTTTACCTTGGCTTTATGTATCAGGAGCGCTGTAATGCAGGCGGCGGAATTTACAGATACATTCCAAAGCTTTTACCCTTTACCGAAAATGATATTACCTTTGACTTTTCGGTGCCCATAAACTCGTCGGCAGAGCCCTTTGTTAAAAGCTTTTACACCACAAAGGAATATTTTGAAAATCCCGACTCTCCCCCCGACCGCCAGATAGACTTTATAAGAGATGAAGACGGAAGTAACTTTGCCGCATTCGCCGGCGGATATATTCCCGTACATGACGCCCACCCCGATATAAGAAAGAATAATATAAACTTTTCAAATCATATACTTTTAACACGTAAAACATACCCCTTCATCGGCAGCAGGGACAATCTTGGCGAAATACACGGCGTTGGCTACAAAAAATATTTTGATGCATCAAACAGCTCATACTCTTTGTACACCGTTCCCTTTGAAGGTAAAAAGTATCTGTACATCGACTTTTTCTCACAGGCTACCGCCCAATATGATGTAACCGGCACAGATGTAGCACTTTTTGAAAAGAGCGAAAATGTAAACTACGAAATAAAAGATGGCAAGCTTTATGTAACAGGTAACAAGGGCTACTTTGTTGCCATTCTTACAGAAAGGAAATAAAAATGAAAACATTAAACGTAGGCCTTTTAGGCACAGGCTTTATGGGAAACATGCATACATACTGCTACTCTTCCCTGCCCTTTTACTTTGAAAAGGCGCCATTTAAAGTTAATTTAAAGGGTGTTTATTCCAGAACCCTCAAAAATGCAGAGAACTTTAAAAACTTGCATTCATTTGAATACGCAACCGATAACTGGATGGATATTATAAACGACCCCGACATTGATATTATAGACATATGCACACCCAATATGATGCACTATGACCAGATAATGGCGTCAATAAAGGCGGGCAAGCACATCTACTGCGAAAAGCCCCTTACCGCACATTTAAGTCAGGCTGTGGAGGCGGCACAGGCGGCGGCAAAAAGCGATAAGCAGTACGGAACAGTTTTCCATAACCGCTTTTTCCCTGCGGCACTTCGTGCCAAAGAGCTTATAGGCGAGGGTGCTTTGGGTAACATTCTTGCCTTTCGTGTTTCCTACCTGCATTCGGGTTCGGTAGACCCCAAAAAACCGGTAGGCTGGAAACAACAGTCCGAGGGTGCAGGCGTGCTTTACGATTTAGGCTCCCATGCACTTGACCTGCTCTGCCACCTTGCAGGAAAGGTGCAGAGCATTACCTGTAAAACACAAACTCTTTACCCCTACCGCCCCGATAAAGAGGGTAATATGATTAAAATGACTGCCGACGATGCGGCATACATGATACTCACCCTTCAAAACGGTGCTGTTGGCACCTGCGAGGTAAGTAAGGTTGCCACCGGCGCAAACGATGAGTTTACAGTGGAAATTCACGGTGACAAGGGTGCTGTAAAGCTTAATCTGATGAGCCCCGAATGGCTGTATTTTTACGATAATACCCTCCCCGACCTTGCTTTGGGCGGCAATAAGGGTTATACACGCATTGAATGCGTTGGCAGATATCCTGCACCTGCCTCCTCCTTCCCCGGCCCCAAATTCTCGGTAGGCTGGGCAAGAGCACACGTGCAGTCGGTATTTTCATTTGTAAATTCTGTTTTTGAAAATAAAAAACCCTCACCCTCCTTCGATGACGGCGCATATATTCAGGGCCTTATTGAAAAGGCGTATGAGTCGGCAGAAAATGGTACTGTTATAGCTTTGACTTGACTATCGCTGCCAAGCTATGGTAAAATAAAACAAACAAAAAAAGGAGCGAAAAAAAATGAACAATTCAAAATTGGCAAACACAATGCGTCAATTCAAAAGCTGGGGTATAATCATTTCTATACTTCTCGCTGTTGCAGGCATTATTCTGGTTTCCCGTCCCATTATCAGCACAGGCTATGGTACATATTTTATCACCGCCGCGCTCTGCATCAATGGTATTTACAGACTGTTCCGTTACTTTTCCATTCCTAAAGAAAACCGCAACGGCTGGCTTTTAGCTGACGGTATTCTTTCCGCACTTTTAGGCGTTATTATACTTATTGAACTGCTTGCAAAGCCCTTTGCTTCAACCTTTGGCATCATCGGTTTTACAACATATTTAATAGGTTTTTACGAAATGTTTGTAGGTATTACACAGCTTTGTTCTTCAGGTGCTGTTAAAGCCGCAGGCGGATCTATGGGCTGGACAATTTTTATAGGCATAGTAAATATCCTTTGCTCAATGTTTGTTATTTCTCATCCCTTTATCGCCGCATTTGCAAGCACATGGATTTCAGGCTTCTATCTTATTATTTTCGGTATAGCAATGCTTATTGAGCTTATTTGTGCTCCCTCAGATATTGCATAATTCATAACAAAATTAAAGAGCGTGTTGCTTTTGCAACACGCTCTTATTATGCTGTAATTATTTTAAAATTTTAGCTGCGCTATCTTCGTCAACGTACATAATGAAGTCGGGATGAGTTTTGAGCAGTGTGGAGGGAACCATATTTGTTGTTTCCTTTGTGTTAACTGTCATTTCAACTGCATCTGCCTTTACCTTATAAGGTACGCAGGAAACGATGCGTTCGCACTGCATAATCTGGTAAGCTGTCATAGAAACTGCCTGCTTGGGAACATCGTCAATAGTAGCGAACCAGCCTTCGCCCATCTGCTGCTGCTTGCATCTGTCATTTAAGTTTACTATTATGTAAGCTTCTTTTGTATCAAAATCAGCAGGGGGGTCGTTAAATGCAATGTGTGCATTTTCGCCTATACCGATAAGACCGATATCAATGGGGCTTTTGCGGATTTCTTCTGTAAGCTTTTTGATGCCTTCTTCGGTACCGTCAACAAAATGAACTGCCTTTAAGGGAGCTACCTTGTCAACAAATCTTTCCTGAAGGTATTTGCGGAAGCTTGCAACATGAGTTATTGGCAAACCAACATATTCATCAAGATGGAACATTTCTACCTTTGACCAGTCAATTCCTTTTTCTTTTGTTAAGGAATCAATAGTATCAAACTGTGAAGCGCCTGTGGAAAGCACTATTCTTGCTTCTCCTTTTTCCGCAATGCATTTTTTAATTACTTCTGCAACGTGTACTGCTGCGCTTTTTCCAAGCTCGTATCTGTCTTTACAAATTCTTATTTCCATTGTATCTCTTCTCCTTCTGCTAACACTTTTTTTATATTTATATCATCATCAAATATTACAAGGTCTGCTATAAAGCCTTTTTCAAGACTTCCTCTGCCCGAAAGGCCCATTACACGGGCTGGGGTTTTTGTCATCATTTTTATTGAGTCGCAAAGCGGAATCTTTGCCTTATGGTAAACTGTTTTTAAAAGCCTGTCGCTTGTTGCTATACTGCCTGCAAAGGAGGACATATCCGGCAAATATGCAACATCATCCTTTTTTATAATGCACTCAAGACCGTCTCTTTTACTGCCGAGTATAGCTTTTTCCATATCTGTGCCTGCCGCTCTCATAGAGTCGGTAATAAGGCATATTCTGTCGGGTCCTTTTACTTTATAAACAAGTTGCAAAAGCTCTACCGGCAAATGGGATCCATCGGCTATAAGCTCTACTGTAATTTCATCCTCTAAAAGCGAAGCTTCAACCGCCCCACCCCTTCTGTAAAGGTTCCTTCTTACAACTCCATTCATACTGGAATAAAGATGGGTTGCAACATTGCAACCAAGAGGCAAAACTTCTTTAATATCGTCGTACAAAGCGTCGGTATGTGCAAACGAAGCCACAAGTCCTCTTTCCTTTAAGTAGATGCAAAGCTCTTTTGCGCCCGAAAGCTCAGGGGCAAAGCTTATGCGCTTTAAAGTTCCTTTTTCGGTTTCGTAAAATTCAGAATATTCCTCCTCTTTCGGAGTGCGGATATATTCGGGGTTTTGCGCGCCGCTCATAGATGGTGCGCAATAAGGTCCTTCAAGATGCGCCCCCGCAATATGCGGAAAGCCTTTTTTGTTTTCCTTCATGGCCTCTGCTACATTTTTTATAAATAAAAGGATTTCTTCCCTTGAACCAGAAACCGATGTTGGATAAATACTTGTTGTACCGTGCTTTGCGTGGGTGTATGCTGCATTTAAAACAGCTTCCTTTGTGCCGTCGGAAAAATCGTCTCCTCCTGCTCCGTGACTATGTATTTCAACAAAGCCGGGCGAAACATAATCTCCCTCGGCATCAATTTCAATGTCAAAAGGAAGGTTTTCTTCACTTATCTCCTTGATTTTGCCGTCTTCTATGTAGAGGTTTTTCCCTTTTATAAGCTCATCTGTAACCAAAATTGCATTGGATATTTTTGTTATCACGCAAAACTCCTCCTTGACAATTCTATTATACAATGTTAAAATATCTTTGTAAATGGATTTTTTTATGATTGTTTAGACAAAATTATACTTATGCAAGGTTAAATTTCCCTGTTTTTTGGATAATATTAACTAAAGCATTAAAATTTAGGAGTTTTTATGGAGAGTTTACTGCCAAGAATAAACGATTTAAGTCTTTCAGTGTATGACGTGTTATTATATGTACCTCCCCTTGCCACTGCCTGGCGCGGGGATCCAAAAGGCCATATTGGGCTTATGGATGCGTTTTTTTATGTTGTAAAGGGCAAATGTTTTCTTAAAATAGAAGACAAAATCTGCGTTTTAAAAGAGGGCGAGCTTGCTTTTTTGCCCAAAGGAAGAATGAGAACCTATACCCGCATATCAGAAGATTTCGGACTTTATGAAATTCTTTTTTCGGCAAAAACCGGCTCAATAGACCTTTTCCCTTTTCTTGGGATTTACGAGGGCGGTGCAGTTTGTCCCTCGCCCGAAAAAACAAAAAAGCTTTTTGAATCTTCTCTTCGTTACGAGCACAACAAAAGCGGACTTTTCGATATAAAGGCACTTGCAAATCTTGCATGTATAATAGAAGAATATATTGTTTTGCGTTCAGAGGCAGAGTCTGTGCAAAAGCCGTTTTTTGAGGTGGTTGAATATATGAGAAAAAACGCACAGAAAAAAATAACTTTGGAAGAGCTTGCAAAGCTTGCTTTTATGCAACCCACATATTTTATAAAAAAATTCCGTGAAGCTTACGCTGCATCTCCAATGGAATATTGTGCAAATCTTAAGCTTTACGAGGCTATGAGCCTCCTTGCAGGCGGTCACGATAAAATTGATTCAGTTTCAAAATCGGTCGGATTTTCTGATTCTGCATATTTTTCACGCTTTTTTAAAAAGCATACAGGGCTTTCGCCAATAGAATACAGAGCAATCTTTAAATAAAAATGTCCAGACCTCAAAAAAGGCGGTGTAAAATTACACCGCCTTTTTATTATTCCTGTGTTTCGGGAACTATTTCTTCCGCCGTTTCCTCATCTTTAGGAATGTTTACTCCGTCAATATGAACATTTACTCTTTCAACCTCAAGTCCTGTCATATTTTCAAGCTCTTCCTTGACTCTTTCCTGAATCTTCCATGCAACCTCGGGAATTTTTATTCCGTACTTAACTATTACATGAATGTCAACTATTACTTTTCCTTCTTTAACTTCTGCCTTTATTCCCTTTGAAGCATTTTTCTTTGTGCCTAAAATCTCTGCTATTCCGCTTGTTATGGCAGAGCCGCCCATCGAATATACTCCTTCTATTTCACTTGTTGCAATACCCGATATTATAGCTATAACTTCATCAGAAATTTTTACATTTCCCATGTTTTCTTTATTTTCCATTCTATTCACACCTTTCTTGTCTTAATTGTACCATAAGTTTTTAATCTTCGCAATACATTATCAAAAATTTTTTCAGGCGGCTTCAACCACCTTTATGTTGTTAGGCTCTGCCCCTGTTTTTTCCTGCACAAGGCTTACTATTACGGCAACGCTTTCGCTTGTAAGCTTTTGCTCGCTTTTTACTATCACGTTTACACCTGTGTCAGAAATGTAAACCATGGCATCCAAAAAGCCTTTGGCTTTAATCTGGGTTTCTATTTCGTTTTCAATTCCTGTGCGGGTTGCGATTTTTTGTATTTCCTCTCTTGCCTGGGCGATTGTTTCTTCTCCGCTTGCCTCATCATAAACTATTTCGTTTAAAACCTCTATACTGTCAGAACGGCTTACTTCTCTGTCAAATCGTGCCTCGTCAAAAAAGTTTGCGGTTTCTTCTACAAGCTGAACACTTCCTATCGGATTTGAAGCCGTAATTTCTTCTTCTGCAGTTTTTTTATAGCTCCAGTTTGCATACCCTGCCATTCCCAAAAGCAATGCAAGACCTATAACCGTTACCTGTTTTCTTTTAATTATTATCATCTTCATACTCCTTTAAACACTCCTATACTTTTAGATGAAAGTCCCGTAAGCGCCGATACCGCTTTTAATACATTCGTTCTTACTGCCGAGCTTGCCCCGCCCTCACATATAACCACAATTCCCTGTATCTGGGGCATATTTTCGTACAATATAACCTCGCCGGAATTTACAAATGCAATCTCTTCCTCTTTTCGTTCGTTATCTTCTGTTATGTTTTTTGCCAAAACCTTTTCGGATGTTTTTTTGTAATTTACTATTACATCTGTTTTTCCTACCCCTGCCATTTGGGAAAGAGTTTTTTCTAGTCTTTCTTCAAAATCGGGGACGTCAGGGCTTTTTTGCTTTACCTTTTCTTCTTTCGGCAACGAAGATACAAAAAGCATTATTACTGCTATAATCAGTATTACATAAAGCCACTTTTTATTCTTTTTTTGTGCAAAAAAATCACTCAATTTTAATATCATACCTTGATACTCCAAGCTCTTGTGTTATAAATTTTACCGTGTCGTTACCGCTTTTGCCGTAAAGAATTACTTTTTCTATTCTCCCGTCAGGGGCTATGCTTACCTTTGATTTTATTCCCTCTATTGTACTTATCCGGCTTTCGGCAGTTTTTTCTGCCTCGGCAAGTATTTTTTCCTGTGCCTCCTGTTCAAAATCCACATAAAATTTTGGAATAATTTCTTCTATGTCGGTACCAAAAAGCGGAATTATAAGCATTCCCGTTAAAATAATACCTATTATTGATGCTGCATATTTTTTTATGCTTCCTTCAGGAAGAATCGCCTCGCAAAGTGCCGCCGAAAGTGCAGCCGCCAAAAACGTGATTATATATTGCTTCATAGTCCTCCAGCCTTTATAAGTATTGAAAGGGATATTATTGAAGATACCCCAGATGCCGCCATCATTCCTATAAAAATTTTTAAAGTATCTGCCGTTTCGTTTAATAAAGACCCTATCTTTTTCCCCGATACAACCTCGCAAAGCGCCGCCGATAAACTATATATGACTATTACTGCCGCCATTTTGATTATGGGGTACAAAATTATTGCCAAAATAAGAAGTATTCCCGCCGCACCCGCTGTATTTTTAATTATAGCACTGCTGCCTGCTATGGCTTCGGCGGCATCGGACAAAATTCCGCCCAAAACAGGAATTCCCGAGCTTGCCGCAAACTTAACACCTTTTTGAACTGCGGCATCCAGACTTCCCGAGGCAAACCCTCCTGCTCCTATTATGGTGCAAAAAATTGTTTGCGAGCCGCACACAAGCCACATTGCGCTCTTTCTTAAAAGCGATGCAAGGCTTTTTAGAGGAAACCTCTCGCTTATTCCTCCCACAACCGATAAAGCAAATGAAAGAAACAGTGCACGGACCCCTATATAGCTCATAATATAGCTTGCTATTGTTCCCGACACTAAAATAGGCGCGCAAAGACCTGCCGAATTTACTGCCCCTCCCGCCGCAAGAAGTACGCCAAAACAGGGGATTGCGGCACTCATAAATATGCTTGTATTTTTTATTGCCCCTTCTGCAAGCTGTGCTATCTGGGCAAAAGAGGTACAGCATATCCCTGCAACTGTTACCGAGCATATTAAAAAGGCTGTTTTTTCTGCCCCTTCTTCAAAGCCCGAAACAATGCTGTATAGAACTGCAGTTAAAAATACTGCCAGTGCACTTTTTGATGCGGTTTTTATGTCTTTTATAAATATATTAACAACATTTTCCCAAATTGTAGATATTTTTTGTTCTTTTGGATTATCTATAATATCCCTAAAATCAAAGTCGCCAAAAATTTCGGTTGCACTTTGTGTGTCAACCCCGTCTGCCGCATCATAAATATCGGCAGACACCGAAAGGGGAATACAAAACAAAAAAAGAAATATAAAAAATCTTCTCACGGTATAATACTCACCACCGTTTCAAACAGCGATTTTATAACAGGCAGGGCAAGTGAAAGCAAAATGATTTTTCCGCCCATTTCAAGCTTTGCGGCAAGAGCGCTCTCTCCTGCATCACGGCAAAGCTCGCCGCCGTATTTTACTATAAAGGCTATACCAAGCACCTTTATTACAAGCTCCATCCCTGAAAGTTTTGCACTTTCTGCCACACTTTTAAGACTTTGTGCAAAATCGGAAAAGTAGGGGAATGATATTGCCGCTATAATACACCCTGCAATAAGACTTACCAAAAATGCAAAGCTCTTGTTATATTCTTTTAAATATATTGCCATTACCGAAGCCGCAAGAGCTATGGCTATGATTCTTAAAATATCCATTAAAGTCCGAAAAGGCTTTTTACCGTACCAAATAAATCGCTTATCTGCCTTACCACTATAAAAAGAACAACAGTAAGCCCTGCCAATGTTGTGAGCATTGCCTGTTCTTCACGCCCTGAACGTGTAAGCAGTTGGTTTAACACCGAAACGATTATTCCTATTGCCGCTACCTTAAAAATTAAATCAACGTCCATTTTTACCTCTAAATAAATACTATTACTACCACCGCCCCACACAAAACTCCCCCTACGGCATAAAGCTTTGACAGGCGTGATACATTTTTTACCGCTTCTTCTTTTAATGCTTCTATATTCTTTCGGCACAAAAGAGCATTTTTTATTTGCCCTTCCTTATCCTGTGCCGAAAGGCCCTCTCCAAAAATCTGCAGTACCTTTCTTTCGGGACTATCTATACTAAATCCCTCCAGGGCATCCAAAAAACCTTTTGTTCCCTTTTCCTCCAATAGTTTGCCTGCCTTGCAAAAAAGAGGACTTTCGGTACATGAAAGTGCCTCGGGCAAGGGCAGGCTTGCGGCAGAAACCGCATTTTCAAAGCTTAAAAGAGCTTTTTCTGCTTCGCTTAAAAACTGTACCCGCCTTTTTAAGTCTTCTGCCTTTAAAATGCCCCAAAGCGAAACAGCACAAAAAATTATAATCAACGATATAAATTTCATCAGTATATCCTTTCGATTTTCCCGATAGGTTTACCTAAAACTATTATGCGTTCAAAGGTTTTGTCGGCTAAAAGTGTGCCTATATCGCTTTTTTGTACGTCAGCTATATTTTTTGCGTGGTAAGAGCATATAACGCAAACTCCGCACCTTACAAGCTTTTTTATGCACAAAGCATCCTCTGTACCGCCAAGCTCGTCGGTTATTATAACCTCGGGTGCCATTGACCTTAACAGCATTAGTGCTCCCTCTGTTTTAGGTCCTGTAAAAACATCGGTAAAGGGTCCTACGTCAAGAGAAGGTGTCCCTTTATGCACTGCCGCTATTTCTCCGCGCTCGTCACAAATACCGACCCTTATTCCGCTATTTGAAAGCTGCCTTGCAATATCCCTTAAAAGAGTGGTTTTACCACACCCTGGCGGGGATATAATAAGAGTATTCGGAAGACTTTTTAAAAGAGGCATAACCTCGTCTGCCGCACCCTTTATCTGGTGTGCTATTCGCAGATTTATCGAGCTTACTTCCCGTATACTTTTTATTTTTTCTCCCTCTTTTACCGCTCTGCCCGAAACTCCTGCCCTGTGCCCGCCCTCCAAAGATAAAAAGCCTTGACGCAGACTTTCCTGCTCGGAATAAACAGAGCCTCTGCTCATTTTTTCTAATGTTTTGTTAATAATATCCGCCGTTACTAAAATCCCCTTCGAATAAGACAGCCCATTTTCGTCCAAAAAATATGCCCTGTCCGAAACAACGCTTAAAGGTGCGCCTGCACAAAGCCTTATTTCGCGCACATTTTCCATATTAAGTTTTGAAACTGCCGAGCTTATATCGCTTGGGAAATAATCTTGAATTCTCATATTTTATACTATTACACTTTGTCCCATTTTAGAACAAGTTTGTCTTGTAACAAAAAAAGTTTTGTGCTAAAATAAAAAAGAGGTGATTTTTTGAAAACTGCTGCAATAATAGCTGAATACAATCCTTTTCATAAGGGTCATTTATATCAAATAAAAAATACGCCCGCAGACTGCATTGTTGTTTTAATGAGCGGCGATTTTGTTCAGTGTGGCGAGCCCTCTGTGTACCCAAAGCACCAAAGAGCAAAGACGGCTCTTTTAAACGGAGCGGACCTTGTTTTGGAACTGCCCTGTCTTTATGCGCTTTCAGGTGCCGAGAGTTTTGCTCTTGGAGCAATAAAAACCTTAAATGCACTCTCAAGCATTGACTTTTTGTGCTTTGGCAGCGAAATGGGCGAAATTTTACCTTTAGAAAAAATTGCAGATGTTCTTATTTTAGAATCTCCAAAGTTTAAAGAAACTTTGCAGCAACACCTTTTTGAAGGTTGTTCCTTTGCAGAGGCAAGAGAAGCGGCGCTTTGTGCCGAAGGTGCAGACCAAAACATAATAAAAACTCCCAACAACATTTTGGGAGTTGAATATATAAAAGCTTTAAAAAACACACAAAGCAACATACAACCTTTTACAATAAAAAGGAATACCGAATTTAAAAGTGCACGAGAAATACGTGAAACTCTTTCGGACAGTGTTTCTTTTTCTGATTTTGAAAAAATGCTTTTGTATTCCCTCTCTTTCCCGTCAGTAGTTCCCTTTGATGGGGGCGACGGCGTTTGGGAAAGACTTTTGAAGGCAGATAAATCAAGCCTTTCGTCTCTTTTTGAAAGTGCAAAAAGCAAAAGACATACCATGGCAAGAATAAAAAGATGCGTTTTGCATACTCTTTTACAAAATGATTTATCCCCTTTTACTAACCCTTCATATATCCGTGTACTCGCTTCAAACAAAAAGGGGACAGAATTTCTTTCTTCTGTTAAAAAAAGTGCAGCTTTGCCCATAATAACAAAACCCTCCGCATATAGTAACGCGGAGGATAAAATATGGCAGCTTGAAAATAAAGCAGCAGATATTTATTCGCTTGCGGCGGGGTTGCCTTTGGGACGAAATCTTAAAACCTCACCCTATATCTGCAAATAATTCGTCTTTGCCGGCACCTTTTACGGTAACGGTTACGATTTTGCCCGATACATCTTCTTCAGACTCAAAAAGTACTTTTATATAATTTGAAGTGTACCCTTCAAATAACCCATCTCGGGTTCTTTGCTCGGCAAGCACTTCTTTTTTTTGTCCTATAAACTCCAAAAGAAATTTGTGGCGCAGTTTTTCTGCTTCTGCTATAAGTATGGCTGCACGCTCTGTTCTTATGGGAACGGGGACAGAAGGCTTCATTTTTGCCGCCGCCGTTCCTTCTCTTTCGGAATATGGAAAAACGTGTATGCCATTTAAATTAACCTTTTTTACAAATTCTAAAGTTTCAATAAATTCTTCCTCGGTTTCTCCGGGGAAACCGGTTATAATATCGGTAGTTATTGAAACCTCCTTTATATTCTCTCTTATTCTCTCAACTGCTTTTGCATACTCATCTGCAGTATATTTTCTTCTCATTCTCAAAAGAACGCTGTCCGACCCGCTTTGAAGCGACAGATGAAAATGATTGCAGGCTTTTTCAAGCTTTGCTATTTCCTTTGTGAACTCTTCACTGAAAAGATTTGGGTCAACCGAGCCTATTCTTATTCTTTGCACCTTTTCTATATTGTGAATTTCTTTTATAAGGTCAATAAGCCTTTCTCCCGTGTCTTTTCCAAATGAGGCAGTATTTATTCCAGTTAAAACTATCTCGCAAAAGCCGTTTTCGGTTAAAGCCTTTACCTCTTTTATTATGCTTTCGCTTGTGCGGCTGCGCACCTTTCCTCTCGCATAGGGAATTATGCAGTAGCTGCAAAAGTTTTCGCATCCTTCCTGAATTTTCACAAAAGCTCTCTGCCTTTCAGAAAAGCTCTGTATGGGTGTATCCTCAAACTCTTTTTCTTTTAAAACATCTTTTACATAAATCTGCTTTTCTTTATTTAAAAGAGCGCGCTCTGCCGCCAAAACCATCATTTTTTTGTTGTTTGTACCTATTACAACATCAACCTCGGGCATCAAAGCCACTTTTTCGGGCGAAATTTGTGCCATGCAACCCGAAACTATAACAACTGCTCCAGGATTCTGCTTTTTGATTCTTCGTATCATCTGACGGCTTTTTCTGTCGCTTTCGGCAGTTACTGTGCAGGTGTTTACGCAGCATACATCAGCAGGAGTCCCTTTTTCGTACCCCGCTGATAAAAACATTTCTTCAACTGCACTTGATTCGTATTGATTAACCCTGCATCCGAGGGTTATTATTTCAAATTTTTTCAAAATTCTCACTCTCCAGTGAATCTTTTATAAACCTAACCTTACAGGCTTATCAGTAAAATAGACGTAATTCCTACACATATCGAGCAAATTTGTCTTATTGTAAATTTCTCTTTAAAAATAACTCTTCCCGATAACATTTGAAATATAGTTGTCAATCCACTTACAGAAGGAACCAGAATTATTGCGTCTACAAAAGAGTTTGCGTATGTATTAAAAAACTGAAACGCTCCGAGAGACGCCGCAATAAGAAACGCCAGCAAAACATTTTTTTTGTTTAATCTGAACGTGCTTTTCGGGCCAATCTTCTGCTGTGTAAAAAATATAACAAAGGATAATAAAAAGGCAATTAAATACCCGAAAAAGATAAATTGTTCCAGATTTCCGCCATACTCGGACTTTGCAAAGATTTTTTGAACAATTGTTATACCACCGTTAGAAAAGAACGCCAGAACAACGTATACAAACCATTTTACATTAACTTTTTTGCCATCGCCTTTTATATTTAAAAACAGAGCTATCAAGCACAAAACTATTCCAATAACTTTTATTACGGTTGCTTTCTCATCATAATATATTACAGAAAAAATTACAGGTAAAACCATATACAAATTTATCATCATACAGGTTGCCGAAAAGGGACCTGATTTTAGTGCCATAGCATAAAACACTTGAAAAGATACTCCAAAAATGCCAAACAATGCAGAATAGCAGAGAACTGATGGATTTATTCCGTTTCTTAAGGATAAAGAAAAAAGAATAAATGTAAAAGCAAAAACCAAACAGTTTGCAAGCACCGAGTCGCTTGTATTTTTTATATTTCCTTTCGATAAATGCCCCTGTATTGTTACCTTTGTGCAACCTAAAATTGCACATATAAAAATAATTAAAATTTTCATAATATCTCCTTTTTGTGCTTTGTAGCAAAGTTTGTGTAAAACCAGCGTTAAAATTTCTTTTGTTTATTGCTTTTCTCTGCCTAAAATAAAAACCGAGCCCAGTATTAAAGCCATTCCTATTAAAGAATACACCGAAAGCCTTTCTCCCAATATCAACACACTTAAAATTGTTGCCGCCATAGGTTCAAGTATTCCTAAAGACGATGCCGTTCCTGCAGGAATTTCCTTAAGTGCCAGTGTATATAAAAAATAAGGAAGAATACAGGCAAAAAAACCAACCCCAAGGCAAAGTAAAATTACAACAGTCGGATTAAGCGAAATACAGGCAATAAGTTCCGCAGGATTTGCAACCAAAAGTCCGATAACTGTACTGAACAAAAAGCAGTACAGATTTGATTTAATCGGACTTATTCCTTTATTCATCTCGATTTTTGTAATAATGTTGTAGGAAGCATAGGCTATCCCCGACAAAAAGCCAATGAAAATTCCCATACCGTCTGCCTTGAATCCGCCTATAATTCCCGATATAAATACACACCCCAAAATCATTCCGAAAACCGCAAGCGCTTTCATAAAGCTTAGCTTTTCGGATAAAAACAAAACAGAATAAATCATAACAAATATAGGTGCTGTATACATAAGCACAACGGCAGTAGAAACCGATGTGAGCTGCATTGACTGATAATAACAGCTTGCAGTTATGAAAAACGAAATCCCTGCGCCTGCAAACAAAAGAATTTCTTTAAGATTTGTTTTAAAGAGTTTTCTGTCAGACAGAATAACAAATACCCCCATGCACGCAAAAGAAACAAGACCTCTTACCAAAGTCATTTGCACAGAAGTAATCCCATAAGGCGCAAGATATTTAACAAATATCCCACTTGTTCCCCATAAAGCACTTGCAAGTATTATGTAAAAAAAACCTAAATTTTTCATTTTCATTCTCCTTACAAGCTTATAATCAAAGTCAAAAGTTTATTCTTCATTATGTGTTGGCATAACGATTGCAGCAATGATATAAGCTATTATCCCCGAACCGCCAAGGACGGTAAATAAAACCCACGCCAAACGAACCAATGTGGGATCAATTTCAAAGTATTCGGCTATTCCGGCACAAACACCGCCAAGTTTTTTATCTGTTTCAGATTTGTAAAGTCTTTTTTTTCATAAAAAGTCACCTCATATAAATTATATAATTTTTAATTATTAAAAAGTTTGCGAGCTAAAAAACTTACTTTTACAGATATAGCTTTTTATCTATTGGCATATCGTTGTCAAGTAGTTCGCCAAAAGAGTTGTTTTTATATATTTTTTCAATTACCGCATACATTTTTCTTGCATTGCACAGTTGAACTTTGGCATTTCCTATATACCCATCCTCAATGCATCCATGATGTCTGAAAGGCTCTTCAAACTTCGAAAAATATACCGAAACGTCAGGAATTTTATTGTCAAACCAGTGTAAAAAACGTTTTTCTTCAGTTCCGTCTTTGTGAATAATCTTTTTTTCTACCTTGTAATCGGTCAGCCGATGGGGCACCAAGAGAGACTCCTCAACATAATGGATATATGTGTTTTTATTCTGTCCTACACCAATTAAAAGAACATACCCATCCTCAGCAAAGAGTTTGCCATAACATCCTTTGGGATTTGCGGGAGTGTCAGTAATTGCCTCAAAATCTATAAATTTATTTACCTTTTCTCTGTCTCCAAATACAACCATAGAATGCGTGGGATGCAGGGTTCTTGTGCCCTCGGGATGTGCTGCCGCAAGCTTCGGCAATACGCCAAGACAGCTATATGCCATTCTTCGGTCATACACATCACTGTCCCATGTATGTGTTGGCACGCACAAAAGACCTCCGTCTTGCGTAAAAAAATCAATCAGTACTGATAAAAGAGTTTCGCCTCCGCCTTCTATTTCTCCCACCGCTTTCAGCGAGGTATGTACCGTGACGATTTTCCCCTTAATATGTTGAAATTTCTCAAGTTGTGTTATCAGTTGTCTTTTTGTTAATAAATTTTTTTCCATTCGTTAATCAATCCTTGTTGTTAAAAATAAATGTTGCTACTGGAACTATTATTGCAACGGCAATTACAAACCAAGTAGTAAAATTCATAACCGGACTCCTTTCAATGGCCCCCTTGCCTAAAGGGGGCTTTGCAAGGGAGGTTTTTTGATTTCGACAATTTTCGACACTCTTACTATAAAGACTGTATAATCTGGATGCCATATTTATTTAGACACTGCCGAGTATCAAATGTACAGTTTTATCAATCCGTATAGAACAGGAATTGTTACAATACATAAAATATGGCTTATCATTGCCATTCCGGCTCCTGTTTGCGTATCACCGCCATAAACTGCCGGAAAAACAACTGTATTTAACCCAAGCGGTGTTGCATAAGCAAACAGAGCCAATGTTACAATGTATTTATTTGCTCCGCACAACACAAGAATTGTAATAATAACTACCGGCAAAATAAGTAGTCTTAATGCCGTAGCAATATAAACCTTTTTTAGAGAAACCAAAGTCTTAAACGGATAATCACCTATAACAAAACCAGTCAATACCATTGCAACAGGTCCCATACAACTCTGTAAAGAGTCGACGGTTAAGCTTACAACATCAGGTATATACTTTTGTATACCGGCAAGACCGACAGCTATTCCCAAAGCCATCCCGACCATAGGTGCATTTAACATATTGGTAAAAAATTTTCCAGAACGGAGTTGCTTCGGTGTTAGTATATTGATTCCCCATATGTATGTCAAAAAATTCAATGGTAATGTAAAAAGAAGATACTTATACAGATGCTCCTGTCCGCCCAAAACAAGCGGAACAATAGCGCTTCCCATAAACCCATGATTTGCAAAAACCAATGCGTACTTGTAAATATTTCGTTTATCAATATCATATCTTTCAAATGCTTTGGATAAAGGTATTGCTATCGCCATAGCAATCACTATAGCAATCAAAGAATACCAAATAATATTTATATTTTCCATAATTGTATTAATCGTACAATATTTTGAAAATGTTGCATAACCCAAAGCAGGCATAAACAAGTACTTTTCACATTTCGAAAGCACAGTTGCAGTAACCTCCGGCATAAGCTTCAGCTTATTCAAAAGAAACCCTGCCATAATACATAAAAACAACATAATCAACGGGGATAATGCTCCCTGAAAACTTTCTAACATAATGCTTTTCACCTTTTCTTTGATATTCGACACTCTTACTATAGAAGCTGTATAATTTAGATGCCAATATTTTTTAGTGCAGTTCATATCAAGCAAGAAATAAAAATCATTTAAATTCATTCTTAATTGGCTTGCTAAATTCAAATTTAATTATCTTAATTCCAAAATATTTTTCAAGTTGCTCATTACTCATTTCAGTGCTTGTATATTCATATGATTTTGGACCAGTTTGAAAATACTCTACATAAGTTATTCTTGGTTGTCCATCATAAGTTAGTGATTTTCCATTAGGATCACCCATATAATATTCAGCATCTCCATATTGCAGTAAAACTCTTGACTCTATATTGATTCTACCATCAACAAGAACAGAATTGGTATTTGGTTCGCATTCAATAAAAAGTCGCTTTTCCTCTTCTCTACTTTTTAAATAAGCATTCCAACTCCTTGGCTTATTAAAAGTTAGTGCTGATAAATCATATCCACTAAACTCACAAACAACAGTATCTTCAATAACAAATTTTTCTCCATTCATTTCATATTCAACAACAAACGGGAATTCTCCTGTTGTAATCTGCGGCGGTTTTTGTTCTTCTCCTCTCAAAAGAAGAAACAGCCCTGTAATCAGTAAAACAACAACTAAAACGAAAACTCCTAATGCCATTCCACAACCTTCTAAAACTTTTTTCATCTCGTTTCTCCTTTCGACAATATTCGACATATCCATATTGCGAGGCATAAGATTTAGATGCAAACCTCCTTGATATCAAACTCACATCAAGTTAAGACAGAAAATTATTTATATGTGTAATAGTCATCACTACACGGTTGAAATTCTTCACAAAGATCAAACAATGTGCGACTCCTCTTTTTTCGTTCTGCACTATCTTCTGTTACAAAATACAAGTCTGATTTGCATTTAGGTTCAAAATCATTGACACAAAAGATTTCATTATCTATGTCACCAATTGGACAAAAGTTTCCATATCTACAAGTATAACATGAATGAATTTCATATTTATCTTTTAATATTTTTGAAAGTTCCATAAAAATACTTTCTGCGTTTCCTGTTAATTCAAGTTTTTCGCCATCTATAAACATCGAAAACTTATCAATCTCTGTATCTTCATCAAACTGCATTTCAACATCAAACACTTTAACTTTATCTAATGTTTTTAAGTGCAAAGAAAAGTTTTCTTTTTTCAATACATTCACATCTCCTTTCGCCATATTTCGACATATTTATATAGTTCATATCACATTATGACTAAAAAATACATAAACAAATCGGAATTTGTTTAATAAATATCTCCATAAAACCACAATGTTGTTTTATGCGTAAAATCCAAATCTATAATTGTTTCGTAATAGCCTCTTTCTTTAAGGCTTGATGCAATATGTCGCTCTTGGATAAATGACTTACCTTGTTTGGTAATTGGGTTCCAAGTTTGTTCAGTTGTGTCTCTTAACCAAAAAGAATTATAATAATTTTCATCATAGAAAATAATAATTTGTGAATCCCCAAAATTCAACTCATCAATAACTGCAACCACTTTACAAAAAGGCAACTCGTTAGGTTTATGCTCTATAATTTCAGCGGTTTTATCAAGCCATGCCTTGCAAAATGCAGTTTTAATTTTCCCACTCGTTTTTTGAGATGAAATAAACTGACTAAACGGAACGTGAAAATGTTCATATTGATAGTCTGTATTTTGAAAAGGACATATTTGATTTATATTATTGTGCAAAACTCTTAATTTTCGTTTTTGTCCTCTTTGCTTTTTGTATCTCATATATGTCACCTCGTTTGCCAATTTCTCATTTATTATTTCGACTTTATTCGATACCCCTTATATGATTTTGTCAAGTAAGGGCCAAAAAATAAACTCGCTATATTATTCTCGTGTTTATTTAATTACTTCAACCTTTATGGTATTAGTATTACCAACCATTCCGTTAATTTGGCCTCCGGTCATAACAATGTTGTCGCCTTTTTTAAGCGAAAGCAGCTTCTTTGCCTGTTGTTCTGCCTGATAAAAGACTACATCAAGAGATTGATATTGTTCACACAAAGCTGGCAAAACTCCCCAGCTCATATTAAGCTGTCTCCATGCTCTTATATTTGTTGTTGTTCCGATAATGTCTGCCGGGCTTCTGAATCTGCTTACCATTCGTGCAGTTTTGCCTGTGATTGAATTCACAACTATACATTTTGCGTTAACGTCTATCGCCATAGAGCAAACCGAATGTGAAATAGCATCAAGATTATTTTTTATTTTATATTCGGTTGTTCGAAACCATTGTTTATAGTCAATATGCTTTTCGGTAAACTCGGCTATTTCTGCCATATTTTTAACCGCCTCGGCAGGATATTTTCCTGCAGCAGTTTCTCCCGAAAGCATAATTGCCGAAGAACCGTCATAAACAGCATTTGCCACATCCGAAATTTCCGCTCTTGTCGGTCTAGAATTATGTATCATAGATTCAAGCATTTCTGTTGCCGTAATGACTCTTTTACCAAGCAAACGGCATTTTTTTATAAGATACTTTTGGACAGAAGGAACTTCAACAAACGGTATCTCAACTCCCAAATCCCCTCTGGCAACCATGATCCCGTCAGCAACCTCACATATTTTTTCAATGTTATCCACTCCGGCACGGTTTTCAATTTTAGCAATTATGTCGATTTCTTTTCCGCCGTTTTCGTCTAAAAATTTTCTCACTGCTTCTACATCTTCCTTTGAAGAAACAAATGAAGCGGCAACAAAATCTATTTCGTTTTTAATCCCAAACAACAAATCCTCTTTATCTTGCTCGCTTAAATAATCGTGTGTAAGCACCTTGTTTGGAAAATTCATGCTTTTGCGATCAGACAATTCTCCTCCTGCAATTACCGTACACTCTATATCAGGCTTGCTGATTTTATCAACCTGAAATTTCACAAGTCCGTTATTAACCATTATTGTATCGCCAACATTTAATTCATTGGTCAAATTTTCATAGTTAACCGCTACCTTTGTCTGATTTCCGACAATATCTTCTGTTGTAAATGTGAATTTATCTCCTTCAGCAAGCGTGATTTTCTTGTTTTCAAAGGTTTTAATTCTATATTCAGGACCTTTTGTATCAAGCATAATTGGAATAGGAAGCTCAAGTTTTTCACGAACTTCTTTAATTAAACCAATCATTTTTTGATGTTCCTCATGTGTTCCATGTGAAAAATTAAGCCTTGCCACATTCATACCATTTATACACATTTCTTTGAGAATATCGATATTTTCACAAGCTGGTCCAATTGTGCAAATTATTTTTGTCTTACGCATAAATTTATCCTCATTTCCGTCAACAGCTAAAATGTTTATTATATAAAGCAAATTCTGCTTCATTATAGCACACATAACAATCCTTGTCAAACATACATATTCTTATTTTTTTAGGGAAATATAGTTTAAAAGGAGTGATTTTTATGTCTGACAAAATGACTAATCAGGAGTATCTTAATTTTACACAAAAGCGTACACCGAATTCACCCATTTTTAAAAATTGCATATGGGCATTTTTTGTAGGAGGTGCAATTTGTGTTTTAGGGCAATGTATACTTAATTTTTGTCTGTTTCGCGGACTTACGCAGGAGGCCGCCTCTTCTGTTACCTCAGTATGTTTAATATTTTTAAGTATGCTGTTTACAGGGCTAGATCTTTACGATAATCTTGCAAAGTACGCAGGGGCAGGCACTTTGGTTCCCATAACAGGTTTTGCAAACGCTATTTCCTCGCCCGCCATAGAATTTAAAAGCGAGGGGTATATTTTAGGAGTAGGTGCCAAAATGTTTATTGTTGCAGGTCCTGTTATTGTATACGGCATTGCAAGCTCTGTTATAGCAGGGATTATATATTTTCTTTGTATGTAAAGGAGAAGGTTATGGAAAATTTAAAAAGAATGGGCGGGCAAACAGTTTTTCTGCCCGATTCTCCATCTGTTTGCAGTTTTGCCTCCACAGTAGGACAAAAAGAGGGCGAAGGGCCTCTTGGTGCATCGTTTGACCAGATTGTTGCCGACCCTCTTTTTGGGTGCGATACATGGGAAAAGGCAGAAAGTGCACTTATGGAGCAAACCATTTCGGCTTGCATCAGCAAAGGGAATTTAGCTCCCTCCGACATAAATTTTGTTATTGCAGGCGACCTTATAAATCAATGCACCTCGTCAAGCTTTGCCTTAAGAAGTCTTGGCATCCCTTTTTTGGGTGTGTACGGTGCATGCTCTACGATGGCAGAATCTCTTACTGTTGCAGCAATGCTTGTTGAAGGCGGCTTTGCCCAAAAAACAGTTGCAGCGGCAAGCAGTCATTTTTGTTCAAGCGAAAAACAGTTCCGTTTTCCTCTTGAATACGGAGGTCAGCGCCCGCCTTCGGCACAATGGACTGTTACAGGCTCTGGTGCCGTTTGTGTTGGAAAAGGTGACGGGCCTTTTATTACACATCTTACCACTGGCAAAATTGTTGATAAAGGAATTACCGATGCAAACAGTATGGGTGCCGCTATGGCTCCCGCATTTGTTGCCACCCTTAAAGCACATTTTGAAGACACAGGGCGTTCTCCTTCTGATTACGATTTAATTTTATCGGGCGATTTAGGGCATATAGGCAAACAAACTGCTATTGATTTAATGGAAATGGATGGGTATGATATTTCGAAAAATTATTCCGACTGCGGTGTTATGATTTTTGATAAAAGTCAGGATGTCCACGCAGGCGGAAGCGGATGCGGTTGCAGCGCCTCGGTTTTATGCGGATATATTTTGCCAAAGCTTATTTCGGGCGAGCTTTCAAGAGTTTTGTTTGTTGCAACAGGCGCTCTTTTAAGTCCCACAACTGTTCAGCAGGGCGAAAGTATTCCCGGTATTGCACATGCCGTTGTTTTTGACAGACAAAAGGTTTAATTTTATATAAAAAGCCCCTTTCCTTAAAAACAGGGAAAGGGGTCTTTTATATAAAATCTTTATGTTCTACAAAGCTTGTTGTCAATAGTATAAATCAATATCCGAGTTCTTCTCCAAGAGAATCGTCGTTTTCTATCCATTCAGCTACGTTTATAACACGGAAGTTGTCTTTTGTTTCTCGTACTACAACTTTTTCAATTCCTGCGTTTATTATTGCTCTTTTGCACATTGCGCAGGAGGTTGCATTCTTTACAAGTTCTCCTGTTGTAGCATCTTTTCCAACAAGATATAAAGTTGCACCTAACATATCACGTCTTGAAGCACTTATAATAGCATTCTGTTCCGAATGAACGCTTCTGCAAAGCTCATAACGCTCGCCGCGGGGGATTTTAAGACTTTCACGGCGGCAGTAGCCCAAATCTATACAGTTTTTTCTGCCTCTTGGGGCACCGGTATAACCGCTTGATATTATTTCGTCATTTTTAACTATAATGGAACCGTAGTTTCTGCGAAGGCAGGTACCTCTTTCAAGCACGGTTTCTGCAATGTCAAGATAATAGTTTGTTTTATCACGTCTTTCCAAAGCTTGTTCCCCTCCTGATTTTTCTTTTTAAAAGTAAATATAAAAAACATACGGGGAGGGCTTTACGCTCTCCCCGCATAAAAAGTTGATTATTCGTTTATAGCACTTACAACGCCGGAACCAACTGTTCTGCCACCTTCACGGATAGCGAAACGGAGTTCTTTTTCAATAGCGATAGGAGTGATAAGTTCAACAGAAATTGTAACGTTGTCGCCAGGCATACACATTTCTGTGCCTTCGGGAAGTTCGATAACGCCTGTAACGTCAGTTGTTCTGAAGTAGAACTGAGGTCTGTAGTTGTTGAAGAAAGGTGTATGACGGCCACCTTCATCCTTTGTCAGAACGTAAACTTCGCCTGAGAATTTTGTATGAGGATGAATGGAGTCGGGTTTAGCAAGAACCTGTCCTCTTTCGATGTCTTTTCTTTCAACACCACGGAGAAGCGCACCGATGTTATCGCCTGCTTCTGCATAGTCAAGAGTCTTTCTGAACATTTCAACACCAGTAACAACAACTTTACGTGATTCGTCAGTCATACCAACGATTTCAACTGTGTCGCCTGTGTTGAGCTGACCTCTTTCAACTCTACCTGTTGCAACAGTACCACGACCTGTGATTGTGAATACGTCTTCGACAGGCATTAAGAAGTCAAGGTCTTTCTTTCTTTCAGGTGTAGGAATGTAAGCGTCAATTTCGTCCATAAGCTTTAAGATAGGTGCATAAGCGGGATCTGAAGCATCTGTGGAAGCACATTCAAGAGCCTGAAGAGCTGAA
>JAZNQL010000044.1:0-3023 GCA_045590155.1 Clostridia bacterium
TAAAAGTCAATAGAAAAAACAAAAAATTTATTCTGCCTGTTTTTTTGCTAATTGTAAAAGATATTTGCATCTCATTTCAATTGAAATAAGCTCGTGAGAATACATATCAATAAGAGTAGGATCTTTAGCATATTCAAGATTTCTTCTGCAGGCTGCCAAATCATTATAAGTGTCTTTTATAAGATTTGTAATTTCGTTGTCAAAAGGTTTTTCCTCTTCTATAGGCAAAATAAATTTTTTTAAATTGATTATGTTCATTTTAAAACCTCCTTTTTGTAAGTATATACAAAAAAGGATAAATTATGTATAGCACTTCATAATCCCTTCGGCAATGGATTTGGCAAGTTTTTTCTGATAATTTTCGTCAGAAAGAAGTTCTTCTTCGGCAGGGTTTGATAAAAATCCGCATTCAACAATAACGGCAGGTATCTTTGCTTCCCGCAGAAGATACAGCTCGTTTGTAACAGGTTTTATTTCTCTTTGACAGTTTTCTTTTATGTTATCTATAAAAGCCTGACGTATTGAAAAAGCAAGCTCTTCGCTGCCTTTTATAAAAGAAGAATAAAACACTTGCGGTCCCTGACAGGAAGGGTCGGGATAATGATTCATATGTATACTTATTAAAGCATCAGCATTACTGTCATTTGAAATATTTACACGTCTTTTCATATCGGAAAGGTATCTTTCTCTTAAAGGGCGGTCCCCTTCTGCGGCAGAACTATTTTTGCCGTCGCGGGTTAAAATAACTTTTATGCCCTCTTCTTCAAGGAGCTCTTTTAAAAACATTGTTACAGCAAAATTGATATCTGTTTCAAGCACCTTTTTTACACTGCCCACTGCACCTCCGTCAGGCATACCATGTCCTGCATCAAGAACAACGGTATTTATCTTTTCGTTCATTGCAGGCATATTTCTGTAAAGCTTTGCAACTAAAAAAGAAACTATTATAATCATAATTATTAAAAGAATACCTGTACGTTGTAAAAGTTTATTCAAAAAATCACCTCTGCCTAAAATATATTCATAAGGCAGAGGCGATATTAAAATTATTTATTATCTTCTTTTTTATACATTATGTTAGGCAAGTTATCAAGCACCTTAACACTTTTTGTCCCAAGTATATAACCTATACCCGAAAGCAGCGGAACCACAAATAAAACTGGCAAATACCATATAGTTACAGCATCAGCCGAAGAGCCGATAAACCCAAGATAGGGAAGTGAATAAGCTATATATATAGTATTAAAAACCTTTTGCAGTGCAGTAGCGTTAAAAATAATGTTCAGAATCAAGAATAAAAATGCAGGGATTTCGCTTATAAAACCTAAAATAAATCCTTTTGCGGGGTAAGGGGTAAATCCTGTATAAGGCTTTGAATCGAACTTTCCTGTCTTCCACGCAAGGTCAAAAATAATAGGCCAGTATATAATGCAAATACAAAACGAGAAAAACCACATACCCAAACGCTCTGATATAGCAAATAGCGGACCCATAAAGCAAAAAGTCATTAAAACAAAAATAAGTCTGCATCCTATATATTTTAACGGAATTTTAAAATACTGCATAAAACCTCCAAGAAACTTTAATGAAAATTCTGTATGCGATAATTATACATTAAAATTAAAAAAATAGCAAGTGTTTTGTTGACAATGAAACTAAATCATTATATAATAATGTAAATACTTTTTATCGAAAGGTTGTTTATAAAATGGAAAAACTCGGACTTAATGAAATACGAGAAAAATATTTATCATTTTTCGAAAGTAAAGGACATTTGCGTCTTCAAAGTTTCCCGCTTGTACCGCAAAACGATGCAAGCCTTTTGCTTATAAATGCAGGTATGGCACCTTTAAAGCCTTATTTTACAGGTAAAGAGGTACCGCCCAGAAAGCGTGTTACCACATGCCAGAAGTGTATAAGAACTCCTGATATTGAAAGAGTTGGTAAAACAGCACGTCACGGCACTTTTTTTGAAATGCTCGGTAACTTCTCTTTCGGAGATTACTTCAAACACGAAGCAACAGCCTGGGCATGGGAATTTATAACAAAGGTGTTGGAAATTTCTGAGGACAGGCTTTGGGTTACTATATATGAAGATGATGACGAAACCCGTGAAATATGGATAAACGAGATTGGAGTAAAGCCCGAAAGAATTGTAAGAATGGGCAAGGAAGACAACTTCTGGGAAATAGGAACAGGCCCTTGCGGACCCTGCTCTGAAATATATTTTGACCGTGGCGAAGAATTCGGTTGCGGAAGTCCTGATTGTAAAGTGGGATGTGACTGTGACAGATTCTGTGAATTCTGGAATCTTGTATTCACACAGTTTGACAAAGACGAAGATGGCAATTACAATCCTCTTGCATTCCCAAATATTGATACAGGTATGGGACTTGAACGTATCGCCTGTATTATGCAGGGCGTAGGTTCGCTCTTTGAAGTTGACACTGTAAGAAACCTTATGAATAAAATAAGCGAAGTGGCAGGCGTATCATACGGAAAAGACAGTAAAACCGATATTTCGTTAAGAGTTATTACTGACCATATAAGAAGCACATCATTTATGATAAGTGATAATATTTTACCTTCAAACGAAGGCAGAGGCTATGTTTTAAGAAGACTTTTGCGTCGTGCAGCCCGTCACGGAAAGCTTTTGGGAATCGAAAAGCCTTTCCTTTATACTGTTGTAGACACTCTTGTTGACGATTCAAAATCAGCATATCCCGAGCTTGACGAGAAGAGAGAATATATAAAGAAGATAGTAAAACGTGAAGAAGAACGTTTTGAGGAAACTATCGACCAGGGACTTGAAATTTTAAAATCCTATACACAGGAACTTGAAAATCAGAATAAAAAGGTTTTGGAAGGCGAAAAGGCATTCAAACTTTATGATACCTACGGATTCCCCATTGATTTAACAAAGGAAATCACCGAGGAAAGGGGAATTGAGGTTGACGAGGAATCCTTCCGCAACCTTATGCAAGAACAGAAAAAGCGCGCTCGCGAGGCAAGAGCTAATATCG
>JAZNQL010000045.1:0-8827 GCA_045590155.1 Clostridia bacterium
AAACTCTATTGACGAAGCAAGAGAAGGCTTTGGCAAAACCATAGAAGTTACCAGATTTATGGACTTTTCCGTTGAAGTTCGTGACTACGGCAGAGGTATTCCCCTTGACTATAACCCAAAAGAAGAACGCTATAACTGGGAACTTGTTTTCTGCGAACTTTATGCAGGCGGTAAATATGCTACAAACTCGGGCGAAAACTATGAGTTCAGCCTTGGTCTTAACGGTCTTGGAAGCTGTGCTACCCAGTACAGTTCTGAATATATGAACGTAACCGTTTGGCGTGACGGGTACAAGCATCAGCTTTTCTTCGAAAAAGGCGAAAATGTTGGCGGTCTTTACAAAGAAGAAACAGGCTATAAGCGTACGGGTACTGTTATAAAATGGCGCCCCGACCTTAAAGTTTTTACCGACATTAACATTCCTTTGGAATATTATCAGGAAACCTTGAAAAAACAGGCTATTGTAAATGCCGGCATTACTTTTATTCTTAAAAACGAAACCCCTGAGGGTATGGAAACATATACCTACTGCTACCCCGAGGGTATTATGGGTTATTTAAAGGAATCAAGCGAAAGCACATCCTTTACTCTGCCCTCGTTTTACGAAACTGAACGCAGAGGACGCGACCGTGACGACACCCCCGACTATAAAGTAAAAATGACTGTTGCTTTTTGCTTTACAAATACAAACCCGTTTATTGAGTATTATCATAACTCAAGCTATCTTGAACACGGCGGAAGCCCTGACCGTGCAGTGCGTTCGGCTTTTGTTTCGTCTATTGACAATTACTTAAAGCAAAATAACAAATACAACAAAAACGAAAGTAAAATAACTTTCCAGGATGTTCAGGATTCTCTTGCCTTGGTTTCAAGCTCGTTTTCGACAATGACAAGCAACGAAAATCAGACCAAAAAGGCTATAAATAATAAATTCATAGCCGAGGCTATGACCGAATTTTTAAAGCAAACACTTGAAATTTATTTTATAGAAAACAAGGTTGACGCAGAAAAAATTGCCGACCAGATTCTTCTTAATAAGCGAAGCCGTGAAACTGCCGAAAAAACAAGGGTAAACTTAAAGAAAACTCTTGCAAAAGGTATAGACTTAAAGAACAGAGTACAAAAATTTGTTGACTGCCGTACCCGTGATATAGAACGCAGAGAGGTTTATATTGTGGAGGGTGACTCGGCGCTCGGTTCTGTAAAGCTTGCTCGAAATGCAGAGTTTCAGGCAATTATCCCAGTACGAGGTAAAATATTAAACTGCTTAAAATCCGATATAAACCGAATTTTCAAAAGCGATATTATTATGGATTTAATTCGCGTTTTGGGTTGCGGTGTTGAAGTTAAGAGCAAGGATTTTAATGCTTTCAGTCTTGATAACTTAAACTGGAACAAAATTATAATCTGTACCGACGCGGATGTTGACGGTTATCAGATACGCACACTTATTCTTACTATGCTTTATAGGCTTACCCCAACTTTAATAGAAGAAGGAAAAGTGTTTATTGCAGAGTCACCGCTTTTTGAAATTACTACGAAAAATGACACATTCTTTGCATATAACGAACGCGAGAAAGCTGAAATATTAGAAAAACTAGGCGACACAAAATGCACAATTCAGCGTTCAAAGGGTCTTGGCGAAAACGATCCTGATATGATGTGGCAAACTACCATGAACCCCGAAACCCGCCGCCTTATAAAGGTTATGCCTGACGATGCAAAGCAAACTTCGGAAATGTTTGATTTACTTCTTGGCGAAAATCTGCAGGGCAGAAAAGAATTTATTTCATTAAACGGACACATGTATATTGACGAAACAGATTTATCTTAAGTCAAAAGAGTTTTTTAAGATTTTGATAATACACCTTTTCGCTTGTACCTCTATATGAGGTACAAGCTTATTTTTTTCGTATATATTATTCAAAACACCAAATAAACATTACTTTTTACCATTGACTTGTGTTTATGTCTTTTAGTATAATTTACACGAAGTTTTGTTATAAGGAGTATTTTATGGCTGAATTAAGATTTAATCCGTTAACCGAAGACTGGGTTATGATAGCATCGCACAGACAGAATAGACCTCAGATGCCAAAAGACTGGTGTCCGTTTTGCCCCGGTTCTGGTAAGGTTCCTGACGATTTTACAGTACTTAAATACGATAACGATTTCCCTGCACTTTCGAATTGTCCTCCCGCTCCTGACCACGTGCAAACCGACCTTTTTAGGGTTGCACCCTCGTATGGAAAATGCGAAGTAATACTTTATTCCAAGGAACATACTGTTACACTGCCGGAGCTTTCCGTTCCCCACGTTACAAAGCTTGTGGATTTATGGTGTGAACGTTTTAGCGAGCTTTCAGGCGACGATAAAATAAAATATGTTTTTATATTTGAAAACAGAGGAGATGTTGTAGGTGTTACAATGCCTCATCCTCACGGACAGATTTATGCTTATCCCTTCCTTCCCAAAAAGCTTGAGCTTGAAGTAAACTCCAATAAAAAACATAAAGAAAAAACAGGCAACTGTCTTTTCTGCGATATTTTAGAAAACGAAACAAATGATGCAAGACGCATTATTTTTGAAAATGATGATTTTGTATGCTTCCTTCCCTTCTTTAGTGAATATCCTTACGGAATTATGATAGCATCCAAAAAACATAAAAACTATATAACTGATTTCACAGGCGAAGAAAGAGAAAGTCTTGCCCGTACTATCCGTAATGCAGCAGGCACTTTAGACAATCTCTTTGACTATCCTTTCCCCTATATGATGTGTATGCACAACGCACCTGTAAACTGCAACGGCAGAGAAAATTTCCATTTCCATATAGAATTTTTCCCACCCATGCGTTCAAAAGACAGGCAGAAGTTTAATGCTTCAAGCGAAACCGGTGCCTGGGCGCACTGTAACCCTACTGCACCTGAAGAAAAAGCTGAAGAACTTCGTGTAGCATACAAAAAATTTATAGGAGAACACAATGATTGATACATTAAAAAAAGAGTTTTTAAACCGTTTTGGCGAAGGCGGTCAGCTTCGGGTTTTTGCCTCTCCCGGACGTGTTAATTTAATTGGCGAGCACACCGATTACAATGGCGGATTTGTTTTTCCCGCTGCCATTACTTTAGGAACTACAATTATTGCTCGAAAACGCAACGATAATATTATTCATATGCAGGCAACCGACCTTCCCGATGACGTTTTAGTTAAACTTGACGATATCGAAAATTATAAAACCCTTCCTTGGGGTAACTATCAGGCAGGTATTGCATCTGAACTTATGAAAGCAGGCTACACTCTTTGCGGTGCTGACCTTCTGTTTCACGACACAACCCCTCACGGTGGCGGTCTTTCGTCTTCTGCAGCAATAGAGGTTGCAACAGCACTTTGCCTTGTTTCTTTAGCAGGATACAAGGCTGATATGAAAGAAATGGCAATAATAGGACAAAAGGCAGAAAACAACTACATAGGCGTAAACTGCGGCATTATGGACCAGTTTGCTTCTGCTATGGGCAAACGTGACCACGTTATTTTTCTTGATTGCAAGGATTTGTCTTACAATCTCGTTCCCTTAAATCTTAAAGGAAAAAGCATTGTAATCACAAATACAAATAAAAAACGTAGTCTTATAACCTCAAAATACAACGAACGACGTGCCGAATGCGAAGAGGGGCTTAAGATTTTACAGCAAAAGTTTTCGGTGGACTATCTCGGCGAAATTCCGCTTACTGAATACGAAAAGGTTCGTAATATTATTGAGAACGAAACAATTCGCAAAAGAATTGACCATGTAATAGGCGAATGCGACAGAACCATAAAATCTGTTGAAGCTTTAAAAAATGACGATATAGAGCTTTTTGGACATTATATGAACCTTTCACATGACTCTCTTCGTGACCTTTACGAGGTAACAGGTGCAGAGCTTGATACTTTAGTAGACGCCGCAAGAAGCGTCAAAGGATGCCTTGCTTCCCGAATGACAGGTGCAGGCTTTGGCGGATGCACAGTAAGCATTGTAAAAAACGATTGTATTGATACATTAAAAGAAACTGTACGACAGAAATATCTTGATGTTATAGGATATGAACCGTCATTTTACATAACAGGCGCAGGCGACGGCGCCAGAGAAATTAAATAATATATTATTCCCAAGCCCAATTTCAGGTTTGGGAATTTTTTTAAAAAATTTTTTGTGAATTTTTTGTAAACTATTGAATTTTTTTCTTATTTATTATAAAATATAAATGGCCTTTTTAAAAAAAAATTTATACAAAAGGAGAGAAAAGTTTATGGAAAAGTTTTTCAAACTTAAGGAAAACGGCACAACTGTAAAACAGGAAATAATTGCTGGTATTACAACATTCCTCGCAATGGCGTATATTCTGGCAGTTAACCCGGGTTATTTAGGTGGAATTCCCGGTGCATCCCCCGCTGCTATTTTTATGGCAACAGCTATATCTGCAGCAATCGCAACAATTTGTATGGCATTCTTTGCAAACTACCCCGTAGCTTTAGCTTCAGGTATGGGTCTTAATGCATTCTTTGCATTCACAGTTTGCGGTGCTATGGGTTATTCATACCAGGTAGCTTTAACAGCTGTATTTGTTGAAGGTCTTATCTTTATAATTCTTTCACTTTTCAAATTCAGAGAAGCTCTGGTTAACAAAATCCCCACAAACTTAAAATTCGGTATTACAGCAGGTATCGGTCTTTTTATAGCAATTATTGCTCTTATAAATTCAAAGGTTATAGTTGCTGATCCTGCAACAACAGTTGCTCTTGGTGACATAGGCTCACTCCCTGTTATTCTTTCAATAGTAGGCTTGCTTATTATAGGCGTGCTTCAGTATAAAAAAGTTCCCGGCGGTATCTTAATAGGTATAATTGCTACATGGGTATTAGGTATTATTATCCAGGCTATCGGCTGGGCTTGCGGTGCATCCCTTTTTGAAACAAGCCTTATTCCCTCACTTTCATGGGAATCAATAAAAGCAAACTTTGCAGCTCCTGCTTTATTTGCTTTTGACTTTGGCTTTATTTTAAAAGACTTTGCAGCATTTGCAATAGTTGTATTCACCTTCCTTTATACCGACATTTTTGACACTGTTGGAACACTTATCGGTGTTACACAGAAGGCTGGCTTAACAAAGGAAGACGGCACACTCCCCAATGCAGGCGGTGCTTTAATGGCTGACGCTGTAGGTACAGTTGTTGGTGCATGTCTTGGTACTTCAACCGTTACAAGTTATGTTGAATCAAGCGCAGGCGTTGCAGCAGGCGGTAAAACAGGTTTAACAGCTCTTACAACAGGTATTATGTTTATAATAGCTATTATATTTGCTCCTGTATTCCTCGCTATTCCTTCATTTGCAACAACACCCGCTATGCTTTACGTTGGTATCTTAATGCTCAGTGCAGTTAAGAATATGGAATTTGAAGGCGACATTGCTGACGTTATCGGCGGCTTCCTCGCTATCATTATGATGCCCTTTGCATACTCAATTGCAACAGGTATTATGTTTGGTATCGTTTCATGGGTTATTCTTAAAGTTGCAACAGGTAAAATTAAAGACATCAGTGCTATTATGTGGATTTCATTCGTTTTATTTGCTCTTTATATAGCAACTCTCGTATAATAGCTATTTTGAAAGGGTTGACCCAATATTATGAATTCTTATGAATTAAACGTTGCCGGGCTTAAAAGATATTTACCTCTTTTCCCGGTATCGGAAGACTTATATATCGCAGCATTTATTATGTTTGGCGATGTAGAGCTTACAGTTGCTTGTGCAGATGCACTCTTAAAAATTGCCCCCGAGTATGATATTTTAATAACGGCGGAATCAAAAAGTATTCCTCTTGTTCATGAAATGTCAAGACAAAGCGGCGATAACTCTTATGTTGTTGCAAGAAAAGGCCCTAAAGTTTATATGAAGGATGTTATATACACCGATGTAAACTCCATAACAACAAAGAATAAACAGATGCTTTGCATAGGCTCGGCTGAAGCGGAACTCTTAAAAGATAAGAGAGTTTTGATTGTTGATGATGTAATAAGCACAGGAGAATCGCTTTTTGCAATCGAAAAGCTTGTAAATCAGGTTGGCGGTCAGATAGTAGGAAAAATGGCTGTACTCGCTGAAGGCGATGCTGCCAAAAGAGAAGATATAACATTTCTTGCTCCTCTTCCTCTCTTTAATGCTGACGGAAAGCCTATTGAATAATTCTTCTGATAAAAATCAAACTAACCCCCTCACAAATGAGGGGGTTTTCTTTTGAAGTTTTTTGCACCTCTGACAATGAATTTGTGCCCAATGAGTTTTTCAAAATCGGCAAAAATAGCGCATTTTATAAAATAAAAAAAACTATTGTTAATATAACAATAGTTTTTTTATTTTGTTTATTTAATTAGTCTACAAGTTCAATTAAAGCCATGGGAGCTGCGTCACCGCGTCTTGTTCCTGCCTTAATTATTCTTGTGTAACCGCCCTGTCTTTCTGCAAACTTGGGCGCAATCTCAGCAAACAGCTTAACAACAACTTCTTCCTTTGTGATATAGGACAAAGCCTGTCTTCTGCTGTGGAGTGTATTCTCCTTACCAAGAGTTATCATTTTTTCAACCACACTCTGCAATTCCTTTGCACGTGTTTCGGTTGTCATAAGCTTTCCGTTTTCAAAAAATGCTGTTGCCATGCCTCTGAGCATAGCTCTTCTTTGGTCGGAAGTTCTACCTAATTTCCTGGGCATACTGACACCTCCTATTTCTAAACAATATGTTTATCAAGATTTAATGCTTTTCTAACACTCAGTCTTCTTCAGCCGCTAATGCAAGTCCCAAAGCCTGCAGCTTGTTTATCACTTCTTCAAGCGATTTTCTGCCGAGGTTTCTAACCTTCATCATATCGTCTTCAGTCTTCTGAATGAGGTCTTCAACGGTGTTTATTCCTGCACGCTTCAAGCAGTTGTAGGAACGAACCGAAAGGTCAAGTTCTTCAATAGTCATTTCAAGAACCTTTTCCTTCTTTGTTTCTTCTTTTTCAACCATGATTTCAGCATTCTTTGCGTTATCTGAAAGGTCGATAAAGAGGTTCAAGTGTTCGTTTAATATTTTAGCACCAAGGCTAACTGCTTCGTTAGGAGTAATAGTACCGTTTGTCCATATTTCCAAAGTAAGCTTATCATAGTCAGTAATCTGACCAACACGGGTATTTTCAACCACGAAGTTTACCTTGGGAACAGGTGTATAGATAGAGTCAACAGGGATAAGTCCTATAACAGGCTGGCTGATGCTCTTATTACGTTCAGCCGAAACATATCCTCTGCCCTTGTTGATGCTGATTTCCATATAAAGCTTTGCATCTTCGTTCAAAGTTGCAATGTGAAGGTCAGGGTTGAAAATTTCAACACTTGCATCGTGCTTTATATCTCCTGCACAAATTTCGCAAGGACCGGTAGCATCAATATAAACAGTTTTAGGACCGTCTTCATGCATGCTTACAACAATATCTTTAATGTTAAGTACGATTTCTGAAACATCTTCCTTTACACCGGGAATTGTTGAAAACTCGTGCAGAACTCCGTCTATCTTAATTGATGTGGGCGCTGCACCGGGCAAAGAAGACAGCATAATTCTTCTGAGAGAATTTCCGAGTGTTGTGCCGTAGCCTCTTTCCAAAGGTTCTAAAACATATTTGCCATAATAGCAATTATCTGTTTCAGTGCACTCTATTCTCGGTTTTTCTATTGCCATTTCTTTCATATGAAATACCCTCCTTTACATATTTTATTATTACGTCTTTCGACATCCACAAAACCAAAGAGAAATAAAGTTTTCTCTTTGTTTTGCTTTTTCGAGGGTGTGTATTACTTGGAGTACAATTCGACGATGAGTGTTTCCTCGATTTGTAAATCGATGTCTTTACGCTCTGCAAGTGTTACAACCTTTGCGCTCTTCTTGTCAGCGTCAAGTGAGAGCCATTCAGGAATAACCTTACCGTCTGTGTTTTCCAAAATTGCCTTTATTTTAGGCATACTAAGGCTTTTTTCAGCTATTGCAATTACATCCCCTGCTTTTACAAGGTAAGAAGGAATGTTAACCTTCTTGCCGTTTACAGTGTAATGACCATGTCTAACAAGCTGTCTTGCTTCAGGGCGTGAAACTGCAAAACCGAGGCGGTAAACAACGTTGTCAAGTCTGCTTTCAAGAATCTGTAAAAGGTTTTCACCTGTAACGCCGGCTTTTTTGTTAGCCATTTCAAAATATTTTGCGAACTGGCTTTCTAAAACACCATAGTATCTTCTTGCTTTCTGCTTTTCTCTTAACTGAACGCCGTATTCCGACATCTTCTTACGACCCTGTCCGTGCTGACCGGGTGCGTAACTTCTCTTTTCTATAGCACATTTATTGGTATAGCAACGATCGCCTTTCAAGAAAAGTTTCTGACCTTCTCTACGACACAATCTGCATACCGCACCTGTATATCTTGCCATATTCGTTCACCTCCAAATCAAACTCTTCTACGTTTGGGCGGGCGGCAGCCATTGTGAGGAATGGGAGTTACATCCTTAATCATGCTAACTTCCAAGCCTGCTACCTGAAGTGCTCTGATAGCTGCTTCTCTGCCGGCACCGGGGCCTTTTACGTATACTTCTACAGTTTTTAAACCGTGTTCCATTGCTGCTTTAGCTGCTGTTTCAGCCGCTGTCTGCGCTGCAAAGGGAGTGCTCTTTTTGGAGCCGCGGAAACCTAAACCGCCGGCACTTGCCCATGATAAAGCGTTACCTGCAGTATCGGTAATTGTTACAATTGTATTGTTGAAAGACG
>JAZNQL010000046.1:0-21996 GCA_045590155.1 Clostridia bacterium
AGATGAACAAACTTGTAACCGATAATATGGTCGTCTTCATCAAGCGCGATGTTGGTTATGTAACCTTCAGCAAGCTCAAGATAACGGGGACCTTTTTCTTTTGTTGAGAAAACAGTACCAATCTGACTTCTCAAACCTTTACCAAGGTCTTCAAGACCGGCACCGATGGGAAGACCGTCTTCTGAGAAAGCAGTCTGAGTTCTGCCGTAAACAATCTGGAGGAACAATTCTCTCATAGCAGTGTTTATAGCGTCACAAACGAGGTCAGAGTTTAAAGCTTCTAAAAGAGTTTTACCTGCTAAAATTTCGCAAGCCATAGCTGCCGAGTGAGTCATACCCGAGCAACCGCAGGTTTCTATTAAGGATTCTTCAATTATACCTTCTTTAACGTTAAGAGTGAGTTTGCACATACCCTGCTGGGGAGCGCACCAGCCAATGCCGTGTGTAAGACCTGAAATGTCTTTAATTTCTTTAGCCTTGACCCATTTTCCTTCTTCAGGAATGGGAGCGGGATCATGAGCAACGCCTTTTTTTACACAGTACATCTGCTGAACTTCATGTGAAAAATTCATGATAATATCTCCTTTCTTTTTTTACATCCTGAATATTTTATCATTTTTTGCAATTAAAATCAATACTTTTTATAAATATTCCGACACAAACTCACTTATTCTGCCAAGAGCTGTGCGTATATTTTCTATTGAATATGCATACGAACATCTTATAAATCCTTCGCCGCTTGCACCAAAAGCAGAACCGGGGATAACCGCAACCTTTTTGCTGCGTAAAAGCTTTTCAGCAAACTCGTTGGAAGAAAGCCCTGTTTTCTGAATTGAAGGGAACACATAAAAAGCTCCTTTCGGTTCAAAACAGTCAAGCCCCATACTTCTGAACCCGTCTACAATAAATTTGCGTCTGTAATCGTATTGCTGCCTCATACGTTCAATGTCATTATCGCCGTTTTTCAAAGCTTCAATAGCTGCATACTGGCTTGTGGTAGGGGTAGACATAATGGCAAATTGATGTACCTTTGTCATAGCCTTTATAATATCGGCATTGCCGCAAGCAAAACCTAAACGCCAGCCTGTCATTGCATAAGCCTTTGAGAATCCGTTTACAATAACGGTTCTTTCGCGCATTCCTTCTATTTGTGTAATGGAAATATGCTTTTGACCATAAGTGAGTTCAGCATAAATCTCATCGCTTAAAACCATAATGTTGCTTTCTTTGATAACTTCAGCAATAGCCTCAAGATGCTCTCTTTCCATAATAGCACCGGTAGGATTGTTAGGGAATGGGAGAATAAGCAGTTTTGTTTTAGCGGTAAGCTTTTCTTTGATTTGCTGCGGCGTAAGTCTGAACTCATCTTCCGCCTTCGTAACAATAGGAACAGGTGTACCTCCCGCTAAAGTAACACAAGGGGAATAACAAACAAAACAAGGTTCGGGAATTAAAACTTCATCCCCTGGTCCTATAATGCTTCGTATCATAAGGTCGATAGCTTCGCTACCGCCAACTGTTACCAAAATTTCGCTCAATCCGTCGTATTCAAGATTAAAACGTCTTTTTAAATAGGTTGAAATTTCCTTTCTCAATTCGGCAATACCTGCATTTGCGGTATAATAGGTGCGTCCTTTTTTTAACGAAACTATACCTGCATCTCTTATGTGAGAGGGGGTTACAAAATCAGGCTCGCCAACACCTAAGGATATAACATCATCCATTTGCGCTGCAATATCAAAAAATTTACGTATTCCGGAAGGCGGTATTTCGGCAACTCTTTTTGTAATCATATCTTTTGCAGAAAAATTGCTCATGCCCCGAAAACTCCTCTCTCGTCTTTAGAGGATTTGGAAAAAATTTCGCCATAGTCTTTGTAAGTTTTAAGCATAAAGTGTGTACCAGTGCTTATAACCCCGTCCATAGGAGCAAGCTTTTCGGCAACGAACAAAGCAACCTCTTTTATATTATGGCCTTTAATTAACAGAGCAATATCAAATGCTCCTGACATAAGCCAAATACTCTTTATTCTGTGGTAAGAATAAAGCTGTTCGGCAAGTCCGTCAAAACCTTCTCCAAGCTGGGGAGTAACCTTAAGAGTAATAAGCGCCGAAACATAAGTATCGTCAACCTTGTCCCAGTCAATTAAAGTCTTGTAGCCAACAATAATCTTCTTCTCTTCAAGTTCTTTAATTACAGAAGCAACTTCAGCTTCGTCTCTGCCAAGCATTACAGCAATATCTTTTGAGGAAAGATGACCGTTGTTTTCAAGTAATTTTAAAATATCTCTCATAATAAATCTTCCTTTCTATATATAAGATTATACTATCAAAAAGCGTTATAATCAATAGTTTTTTTAGTAAGAAAAAAATTTTTTAAAAAAATAATAAAATTTTTATTGACAAATGAGTTAAAAACTGCTATACTTATTCAAGTCGGTTGTGCGGGTGTAGTTCAATGGTAGAATCTCAGCCTTCCAAGCTGATCGCGTGGGTTCGATTCCCATCACCCGCTCCACTTATTTATATGCGCCTGTAGCTCAGCCGGATAGAGCAACTGCCTTCTAAGCAGTGGGCCAGGAGTTCGAGTCTCTTCAGGCGCGCCATTATGGTGGGTATAGTTCAGCTGGCTAGAGCGCCAGATTGTGGCTCTGGAGGTCGCCGGTTCAAGTCCGGCTACCCACCCCAAATAAACATTGGGCTGTAGCCAAGTGGTAAGGCACAGGACTTTGACTCCTGCATTCGTTGGTCCGAGTCCAACCAGCCCAGCCAAATATTTGATCCATTAGCTCAGTTGGCAGAGCACTTGACTTTTAATCAAGGTGTCCGGAGTTCGAATCTCCGATGGATCACCAAAAATCCTCGTACGATAGTACGGGGATTTTTTATTAACTATTCACTCTTCCTTACATATGTTGACAAAGATTAAATTTAAAGTTATAATATTACGAGTCAGAACGATAGTGCAGTTTTGTTTGTATCGAAAAAATTATACGATAAATAACACGCTTGTAATTTTGGAGGAGAATATGAGAGTAACAGTAGCAATAGACTCTTTTAAAGGAAGCCTTACAACTTTTGAAGCAGGTAAAGCTGCAGAAGAAGGTATAAGAAAAGTCTGCAAAAATGCACAGGTAAATGTATTGCCGATAGCAGACGGAGGGGAAGGCACAGTAAATGCAATAGTTGCCGCAACAGGAGGTAATTTAGAGAGAGTTTTAGTATGTGACCCTCTTGGAAGACCAATTGAGGCAGAATATGGAATAATCCCCAAAACAAAAACGGCAGTTATAGAAATGTCAGCCGCAGCAGGGATAACGCTTGTTGAAGAAAAAGAGCGAAATCCTCTTAATGCTACAACTTTTGGAGTTGGGCAAATGATTTTGGACGCTATTTCAAAAGGTTGCAGAAAGTTTATAATAGGTATAGGTGGCAGCGCAACAAACGATGGCGGTACAGGAATGCTTTCAGCTCTTGGGTTTGAATTTCTGGATAAAGAAGGAAATAAAGTAGTTCTCGGGGCAAAAGGGTTAAAAGACATTGTAAAAATAAAAACAGATAATGCGGAGTCCTTATTATCTGAATGTGAATTTTGTGTTGCTTGTGACGTAAAAAATGTTCTTTGCGGAGAAAACGGCTGTAGTGCAGTTTACGGTCCGCAGAAGGGCGCAACAGAGCAAATGATAAAGGATATGGACGCATGGCTTGAAAAGTATGCTTGTTTAACAAAACAAGTTATATCCTCTGCCGACGCAAACTTTCCGGGCACAGGTGCAGCAGGAGGTTTGGGCTTTGCCTTTTTGTCATACCTTAACGCAAAGCTTGAATCGGGAATTGATTTGGTAATTAAAGAAACAGGTCTTGAAGATTATATAAAAGACTCCGATTTTATTGTTACGGGAGAAGGAAGACTTGACGGACAGTCATATATGGGAAAAGTTCCTATAGGCGTTGCAAAGCTTGCAAAAAAATATAATAAGCCTGTAATAGCATTTTCGGGTTGTGTTACAGATGATGCAGTCATTTGCAATGAACATGGTATCGATGCATTTTTCCCAATATTAAGAACCCCGTGTACCTTGCAGGAGGCAATGAATTCTGTTAATGCATACAAGAATTTGAAAGAAACAGTATATCAGGTGTTCAGACTTATAAACCTACAATAAAAAAATGAGTTGCAAAAATTTTGTAACTCATTTTTTTGCATTAAGGACTTGAAAACATATGTCAAAATGTGTTATAATATATAAAAATATATACTGGGGAAATATTTTTTCAGGATAAACAAGAGAGGAGATCTTTAAATGTTTAGTACAAATGAAGTTAGAAAAGTTGATGTGCAAATTGCAGAGGCCATAGAAGCAGAAATTTCAAGACAGAGATCTAAAATAGAACTTATAGCATCAGAAAATTTTGTAAGCCCTGCAGTAATGGAGGCAATGGGCAGCCCCCTTACAAATAAATATGCAGAAGGTTATCCCGCAAAGCGTTATTACGGCGGATGTGAATGCGTTGATATAGTTGAAGATATAGCACGAAACACAGCTAAAGAAATTTTTGGAGCAGAACATGCAAACGTTCAGCCTCATTCGGGGGCACAGGCAAATATGGGCGTATTTTTTGCAATGCTCTCGCCTGGAGATACAGTTTTAAGTATGAGCCTTGCACACGGCGGTCACTTAAGTCACGGCAGCCCTGTAAATATGTCAGGTAAATATTTTAACATAATTCCTTACGGAGTTTCAAAGGAAACAGAAACAATAGACTATGACGAAGTACGCCAGCTTGCATTAAAGCATAAGCCCAAGCTTATTTTGGCAGGTGCAAGTGCATACCCGAGAACAATAGATTTTGAAAAATTTGCCGAAATTGCAAAAGAAGTAGGCGCATATTTTATGGTAGATATGGCGCATATAGCAGGACTTGTAGCAGCAGGCTTGCATCCAAGTCCCGTTCCTTATGCAGATTTTGTAACCACAACAACACATAAAACCTTAAGAGGTCCCCGTGGCGGTATGATTTTATGTCGTGAAGAATATGCAAAAGCAATAGATAAAGCAATGTTCCCCGGTATCCAGGGCGGACCTTTAATGCATGTTATAGCAGCAAAAGCAGTATGCTTTAAAGAAGCACTTTCGGCAGAATTTAAAGAATATCAGAAAAATATACTTAAAAATGCAAAAGCATTAAGCGAAGCTCTGGCAGAAAAAGGTTTCCGCATTATTTCTGGCGGAACAGACAATCATTTAATGCTTATTGACTTAACTTCGATGAACATAACAGGTAAAGATGCTGAACATTTGCTTGACAGTGTAGGCATTACAGTAAACAAAAATGCAATTCCTTTTGATACACAAAGTCCCTTTGTAACAAGTGGTTTGAGAATAGGAACACCAGCAGCTACATCACGAGGCTTCAAAGAAGAAGATATGAAGGAAATTGCAGAGCTTATATATCTTACAATTTCAGATTACGAAAATAAAGCAGAAGAGGTAAAGGGAAGAGTAAAGGCTCTTTGCGACAAATACCCGCTTTACTAAGAAGGAATGAAAATGAAAGCACCGCTTGCAGACAGAATACGACCTAAAAGTCTTGACGATGTAGTGGGGCAGACCCATATACTTTCAGAAGGCAAAGTGTTGAGAAATATAATAGAGACAGGCAATGTAGGGAATATGATTTTCTACGGTCCGTCAGGCACGGGCAAAACCACGGTTGCAAATATTGCCGCAGCAAAGGCAGGAAAGCCTATATATAAACTAAATGCCACAAATGCGTCGGTTTCCGATATAAAAAGTATAGTATCAGACCTTGAAGGTTTTGGTAATGAAAACGGAGTTATTTTATATCTTGACGAAATACAGAATTTCAATAAAAAACAACAACAGGCTCTTTTGGAGTTTATAGAAAACGGCAGAATAACACTTATTGCAAGTACAACCGAAAATCCGTATTTTTATATTTATAACGCTATACTGTCCCGAAGTGTGGTGTTTGAATTTCGTGAAGTTTCCCCAAAAGAGCAGGTAAAAGCGGTAATGCGTGCGGCAGACATTTTGAAAGAAGAAGGCATAAATGTACTTTTAGACGAAGAATGCGCACAGTATATATGCGATTGCTCGGCAGGGGATGTAAGAAAAGCTATAAATACACTTGAAACAGCAGTTTTAAGTACAATTCAAAATAAAAATGGCGAGTTTTGTGTAAGTATAGAATCGGTTATGCAGTGTACTGCAAACCGTGCAATGAGAAGTGATAAAGACGGTGATAGTTATTATGATATTGCAAGTGCTTTTCAGAAATCTATTAGGGGGAGTGACCCTGATGCCGCAGTACATTATCTTGCACGAATGCTCGAGGCAGGGGATATTAAAACCCCAATAAGGAGATTACTTGTCATAGCAGCAGAGGATATAGGTCTTGCATATCCGCAGGCAATAAGCATTGTAAAAGCGTGTACCGATGCCGCGTTTGAACTCGGTCTCCCCGAAGCCCGAATTCCCTTAACCGAAGCGGTTTTGCTTTTGGCAAATGCACCGAAGTCAAATTCTGTAATCGAGGCGATTGATCTAGCCATGGCAGATATACGACACGGCTATACAGGAGATGTCCCTGTTCACTTAAAGGATGCGCATTATTCAGGAGCAGAAAAATTGGGAAGAGGAATAGAATATAAGTATCCTCACTCATATCCTAATAACTATGTATCCCAGCAGTATCTTCCAAATGAGATAAAGAACAAAAAATATTATGTTGCCGGCAACAATAAAAACGAACAGGCAACACAGGAATACTGGAAAAAAATTAAATACAATAAATAAAAAAAGTAAACCCTCTGCACAAATGCAGAGGGTTTTAAAATTTCAAAAGGTTTTACTTTTCAATATAATTTTTCAAAAGAAACTCTATAATTTCATCTCTTTCAACTCTGTTTATCAGGCTGCGAGCATTATTATGGCTTGTAATATAAGTAGGATCACCCGAAATAATATATCCTACAATCTGGTTTACAGGGTCGTACCCTTTTTCAGATAAAGCCTTATACACTTCGGAAATAACATCACAAACACGTGGCTTCTTTTCTGCTGGAATTTGAAATTTTACAGTATTGTCATTAAAGTTTAAATCCATAATAATCACCTGCTTTTTATCTTTATGTAATAAATATACACCTTATTTTATGTTTTTTCAATAGATTTTAAAAAAACATTTTATTAAGATTATGTTACAGACTAATTCATTTTAAATATGCTTTTAAGTATTTTCCTTAAAAATTTAGGGGCTTTAAATACCATAATACGCATAAAACACCTCTCCCTTCTAAAATTAACAACTAAAAAAGCACCATCCCATAATAATAAGCATAAGTGCTTCTACAATGGCTAAAATCCAAAGCGGCAGTATAGCTGCAATAAGCGCACCTACCGCAAATGATAAAACTATAACTCCTATTGTTTTGCGTTTACCACACAAAAAAAGCACCTCCCGTTTGCTACATTTTATTCGGGAGGCACATTTTTGTTACTTTTGGTCAGATTCTTCTTTTTCGGCAATTATTTCGTCCATAATGCCGGCACAAATTTCAACAAGTTCAGCACAGGGACGTTTTTTATAATATTCTGCGGTCCTTTTTTCTGGGGTACCGCCAACTTCACAAGTTTCAAGAAGTTCTCGGCAAATAATAGATCCGGTTTCTTGCTTAAACTTTTCTGCCATAAGACGTATCAGTGAATAATGTTCAGCTTTAGCCAAAGCATTTTCTGTATCTGAATATCCGTATAAATATCCTGCTACCATAAACATTCCGCTTACCGCACCGCAAACTTCACGCATTCTGCCCATACCACCGCCAAAAGAAGATGACAGTTTTTTAGCAGTATCAAAGTCCATACCTGTTTTATCGCAAAAAGCACAAAAAACAGCTTGCGCACAGTTACAACCCGAAACAAACAAATCTTTAGCTAATCTTTTGTGGTCCATAAAAACATCTCCAATAAAATTTTTGTAAACATATTTTATCATATTGGCATAACTTTTGTAAAGAGATAAGCAAACAAATATTTACAAAATGCGCCTTTGGTGTTATAATTGATACTGCCTTTGTTTTGTTCAATTTAAATGACAATACTTTTAGAGAGTTTAATTAAAGGAGAATACTTTTGCATAAAACAATAGAAAATATCACATCTACATTAAAATTGATACCCATAGGACTTTTAATCGGGGTTGTGGGAGGACTTCTTGGAACAATTTTTCATATAAGTTTATATTGTGTAACAAGGATTAGAGAACATAATTCATATTTGATATACTTTCTGCCGTTTGCAGGCATTGTAATTGCGTTTATCTATAATCTCTTTAGGGATAAAGGTAATATAGATATAAAACGTGTTTTTCAATCAGTTAAAGATGATAAGGATATCCCGATTATTATGATTCCGCTGATATTTGCAGGAACGCTAATTACACATATGTTTGGAGGTTCCGCAGGAAGAGAAGGGGCAGCATTGCAACTTGGTGGAAGTGTTGGTTACAATCTTGCCAAAAAATTAAATCGGGACACTCAAAGTACAGCACTAATGGTTACCGCGGGAATGAGCAGCGTTTTTTCTGCTTTGTTTGGAGTTCCTTTTGCGGCAACAGTTTTTTCTTTGGAAGTAATAAAGAAAAAAGGGATGTTCAACTATAAAGGACTTTTTTTAGGCTTTATTTCATCTGCAAGTGCCTTTGTTATATCACAACTTCTGGGTGTGAGCAAAACCAGATTTGATATGCCCCTAATTCCTCACTATAACGTAGATATAATATTGAAATCAGCATTGCTTTCTGTATTATGTGCAGGTGTTTGCATCATATTTGCAACAAGTCTTCACAAAACAGAGCTTTTAATGAAAAAATATATTTCAAACTGCTACATAAGAGCAGCAATAGGCGGATTATTGATTGTGTTTTTAACTATTGCGTTAGGGACAACTGATTATAATGGTGCAGGTGTGGAGATTATAAAAAATGCTATTTTGGGGCAAACAAAAAACAGCGCATTTATTATGAAAATTATATTTACGGCAATTACAATCGGGGCAGGCTTTAAAGGAGGCGAGATTGTTCCCACCTTTTTTATAGGTGCTACATTTGGTTGCTATATAGGCACACTTTTGGGCCCTGATGCAGGCATTTTTGCATCTGTTGGACTGGTTGCTATGTTTGCCGGTATGACTAAATGTCCTATTGCTTCCTTGCTACTTGCAATAGAAGTATTTGGTGCAAAAGGAATTCCACTTTTTTTGATTTCAATCATAATAACACTTATGTTTTCAGGTCAGTTCGGTTTGTATGAAAATTCAGAAAAAGGCAAAAAAATTATATATTTTTGAAAAGTACATACAATACTGAAACAGAAGAAATATGTCTTAAAAATATTGACAATGTTGTAAAAATGTGTTACCATATCTATAAATAAAAGGGAGTAATTTGCGGAATTTCCGTCTGTGTATGCGTCAGTACATTTCTTTTGAAATCGCAGCACAGCACTTATGTAATAAAGTGTAATGAGACTTTTATTGTGTTTTAGGCACAATAAAAGTCTTTTTGGTTTAGGTTATGAGGTATTTTTAATGAGAACACTTTTGAAATTGTTTTTTGCATTTGCAAAAATAGGTGCAGTAACCTTTGGGGGAGGGTATGCAATGCTTCCCATCCTTCAAAGAGATATTGTAGAAAAATACGGATGGGCAACAGAGGATGAACTTATGGACTATTTTGCCATAGGTCAGTGTACGCCCGGAGTTATAGCTGTAAATACAGCTACTTTTATAGGGAAAAAGCAAAAAGGTATTTTGGGCGGTATTTTTGCAACACTTGGTGTTGTTTTTCCGTCTTTAGTAATTGTAAGCATTATAGCTGCTTTTATTTCAAACTTTGCAGAAATTTCTTATGTGCAGCATGCATTAGCAGGGATACGGGTATGCGTTTGTGTGCTTATATTTAATTCGGTGCTTAAACTTTCAAAAGGTGCATTGGTTGATAAATGGAGCATTTTTATATTTGCGGCAGTACTGATTTTATCATTGTTCTTTAATATTTCGGCAGCATATCTTGTGCTAGGGGCAGGCTTTGCGGGATATGTAATAAAGCGTCTTGTGGGAAAGGAGAAAAATAATGTTTGAGCTTTTTATCTCCTTTTTTAAAACAGGGCTTTTAGCGATAGGCGGAGGGCTTGCAACTCTGCCATTTTTGTACGAAATGGCAGAAAAATATGATTGGATTACAGTTTCTGATATATCAAATCTTATCGCTGTATCAGAATCAACTCCGGGGCCGCTAGGTGTAAATATGGCAACCTATGTTGGTTTTATAAACGATGGTGTCATAGGCGCAATAATAGCAACTCTTGGTCTTATTTTGCCATCATTACTTATTATACTTATTATATCAACGTTTTTAGATAAATTCAAAGAAAACAAAACTGTAAAAAATATATTTTATGGCTTGCGTGCAGCTTCTTGTGCACTTATTGTGGCAGCAGGTCTTGGTGTTTGTAAAATAGCTTTTTTTACCCAAAATACCAACATTTTTCTATGGAAGGGTGCAATCTTGGCAGCAACGATTCTTTTTGCAACAAAAAAATTTAAATGGCATCCCATAATTTTTATAGCCCTTTCGGCTGTTATTGGAATAATATTTAAATTTTAAAATATAAAAACAAAAAGAAAGGACAAAAATCATGGAATTTTTATTAGACGGCTTCAGGGCAGTTACCTGGCAACAAGGAGTTATGTATCTTGTAGGGTTAGCTTTAATCTACCTTGCTATACAAAAAAATTATGAACCCTCCCTTCTTTTGCCAATGGGTTTTGGTGCAATACTTGTAAACCTTCCTTTTTCAGGAGTGTTAAATCAGACAATAGAAGGAATAGGGGAAGTACACGGTATTATTGAATGGCTTTACGAAGTGGGAATAGGAGTTTCGGAAGCAATGCCTCTTCTTTTATTCATAGGCATAGGTGCTATGATAGATTTCGGACCCCTACTTTCAAATCCTAAAATGTTTCTTTTCGGTGCGGCAGCACAGTTTGGAATATTTTTTGTAGTAGTACTTGCTGTTATGCTCGGTTTTGATTTAAAAGATGCAGCTTCCATAGGTATTATAGGCGCAGCTGACGGACCTACTTCAATACTTGTATCACAAGTGTTAAAATCAAATTATATAGGACCTATTGCAGTTGCAGCATACTCATATATGGCACTTGTGCCAATTATACAGCCTGCGGCAATCAAAGCAGTTACAACAAAAAAAGAACGTCAGATAAAAATGGAATATAACCCTGCAAATGTTTCTAAATTCTTAAGAATTGCTTTTCCTATAATAGTAACATTTATAGCAGGCTTTATAGCACCTACATCTGTTTCTTTGGTAGGATTTTTAATGTTCGGCAACCTCTTAAGAGAATGTGGCGTATTAAATTCACTTTCTGAATCGGCACAGAACGTTTTAGCAAACCTTGTTACACTTTTGCTTGGTATAACAATTTCATTCAGCATGGTGGCTGAAGAATTTGTAAATATAAACACACTTCTTATTATGGGACTCGGTCTTGTAGCATTTGTGTTCGACAGTATTGCAGGTGTGTTCTTTGCAAAATTCTTAAATCTTTTCTCCAAAAACAAAATCAACCCAATGGTTGGTGCAGCAGGAATATCAGCATTCCCAATGTCTGCACGTGTAATTCAAAAGCTTGGACAGGAAGCTGACAACCAGAACTTCCTTCTTATGCATGCGGTAGGAGCAAACGTTTCAGGACAGATAGCATCAGTTCTGGCAGGCGGTATGATTTTAAATTTGCTTCCGCAGCTTATAAAGTAATAGGAGGGTAATAAGATGAATTATTTTAATATTGCAGCTTCACTGAAGCTTATGTGGCAGGGTATGCTTGGTATATTTATAGTAATGATGGCAATAGCCTTAATTGTTTACCTGTTCACTAAATTTTCAAAATAATAAAAAAGCGGTGTAAGAAATTTACACCGCTTTTTTTATAACTGAATATTTTTATTTTATAAAAGCTTTATATGCTTCATATGCCATATAAATATCAAATTTTGAAGCAACTTCCATAGGTGAATGCATCGAAAGTAAAGCAACACCCATATCAATAGTGTCAATATCAAGATTTGCAACATACTGGGCAATAGTACCGCCACCGCCGATATCAACCTTTCCAAGCTCACCTGTTTGCCAAACAATATCGTTTGAATCGAAGATGTTTCTTACATAGCTTACATATTCTGCAGAAGCATCGCTTGAGCCCGATTTGCCTCTTGAGCCTGTGTACTTCGAAATTAAGGGACCGTATCCCATTAAGGATGAGTTTTGCTTATCCATAACAGAAGCATAAGCCGGGTCAAAAGCTGCATTAACATCAGCCGAAATACATTTTGAAGCAGAAAGACAACGTCGGAGAGATAATTCCCCTTGTCCCATAAGATTTATCATTTCAGCCAAAGTGTTTTCAAAGAAACGTGACTTCATACCCGTATTTCCCATACTGCCTATTTCTTCCTTGTCAACTAAAAGACATACAGCAGTTTTTTTAGGAGTATCGATATCAAATAAAGCCATAAGCTCGGGATATGCACAAATTCTGTCATCCTGACCTGGGCCGCCAATCATGCTGCGGTCAAAACCGATATCCTTTAAATTGAAAGCGGGTACGGCTTCAATTTCGGCACTTAAAAAATCAGCTTCCACAATTCCGTAAGTTTTATTAAGATAATCTAAAATAGCAAGTTTAACGGGATTTTTTGCATCCTTATCATCAAGAGGAATACTACCGATTATAATGTTAAGATTTTCGGCATCAATAATCTGCCCCATAGTTTTCTTTGCCTGTTCCTGTGCAAGATGGGGAAGAAGGTCTGATATAGTAAAAGTAACATCGTCGCCTTCATCGCCTATTGCCAGGCAAACTTCATCTCCGTTTGCAAGGCAAACCTTTCCGTGAAGAGCAAGGGGAATAGTAGTCCACTGATATTTTTTAATTCCGCCATAGTAATGAGTTTTTAAAAATGCAATATCGGTATCTTCTATAAAAGGAACCTGTTTCAAATCAAGTCTTGGCGAGTCGATGTGTGCACCAATAATATTGATTCCTTCTTCTATATTTTCTGTTCCTATAACAGAAAGTAAAACAGCTTTTCCTCTGTTTACTCTGTAAACCTTATCGCCAGCTTTTAAAGAATCGAAAGACGATATAGGACGAAAGCCCTGCTTTTCTGCTTCCAAAACTGCATTGATGGCAAATTCGCGCTCTGTGCGGGAATTGTTTAAAAAGCTTTTGTATCCTTCACAAAACTCAAAAATTGTATCGCGAAGCTCAGGCTTTAAAAGCCAGCCGTTTTTTTTGGTAAGACAAAGTTTTTCTTCAAGATTCATTTATTCTTCCTCCACATTTTCAGATACTTTCAAGTTAAAAATCTCGTAAAATTCGTGACCTTCAAGCTTTTCTTTTTCTATCAGGGAATTTGCTACACGGTCAATTTTATCAATGTTATCTTTAACAAGCTTTTCACATCTTTCGTAAGAATCAGAAATAATAGCTTTAACTTCACTGTCTATAATAGCGGCAGTTTCTTCACTGTAAGAACGTGTGTGTCCGTAGTCACGTCCGATAAATACTTCATTTTCGTCAGAACCGTACATAACAGAACCGAGTTTATCACTCATGCCATAGCGTGTAACCATCTGGTTTGCAATTTTTGTTGCCTGCTGAATATCGCCCGAAGCACCGGTATTTATTTCACCAAACAGAATTTTTTCGGTAACACGTCCCGCCATACAAACAACTATATCGTCAAGCATTTCCTGTTTTGATATATATGTTTTGTCTGTGTCGGGTAAATACATAGTAAAACCGCCGGCACGTCCGCGGGGGATAATAGAAACCTGATGAACAGGGTCTTGAGTGGGCAAAAGTGCAGCAACAACAGCGTGACCAGCCTCGTGGAAAGCAGTAGTCTTTTTGTCTTTTTCTTTTATAACTCTGCTCTTCTTTTCTGTACCCATTACAACCTTCAATAAAGCTTCGTTAAGTTCAGGCATATTTATCTGCTTTTTCTTTCTTCTTGCAGCTAAAAGAGCACCTTCGTTTAAAAGATTTTCAAGGTCTGCACCGGTAAAGCCGTAGGTTGTTTTAGCAATATCTTCCAAAGAAACGTCTTCGCCCAATGGCTTGTTTTTTGCATGAACCTTTAAAATAGCTTCTCTGCCTTTCTGGTCGGGGATACCAACAAAAATCTGTCTGTCAAATCTGCCCGGACGTAAAAGTGCAGGGTCTAGAATATCAGCACGGTTTGTTGCAGCCATAACAATTATATTTTCGTTTACTGTAAAACCGTCCATTTCAACGAGTAATTGGTTTAAAGTCTGTTCGCGTTCGTCGTGACCTCCACCAAGACCTGTTCCTCTCTGACGTCCGACAGCATCAATTTCGTCGATAAAAATAATACAGGGAGAATTTTTTTTAGCTTGTTCAAAAAGGTCGCGGACACGTGATGCACCAACACCAACGAACATTTCAACAAAGTCAGAACCGCTTATGCTGAAAAATGGAACGCCGGCTTCCCCGGCAACTGCTTTTGCAAGCAAGGTTTTACCTGTTCCCGGAGGTCCTACAAGCAACACACCTTTAGGAATACGTGCGCCAAGTTCTGTAAAGCGTGCAGGACTTTTCAAAAAGTCAACAATTTCAACAAGGTCTTCCTTTTCTTCATCGGCACCTGCAACATCAGCAAAGGTGTACTTTTTAGCATTTTCGTTAAGCTTTTGGGCACGGCTTTTACCAAACGACATAGCCTTGCCTGCACCGCCACCCTGCGATTGGCGCATAAATGCAAACCAGAACACAGCAAGCATTATAATTATAATAAGAGTAGGAAGCATCGAAATCCAGAAAGGAACAGCATCAGGGGCATCCATTAAAAGAGTAAGAGTACCGTTTGAAGTCTGTTCTCGTATTACATCTCCCACATGAGTATAAAGAATCTCGGGAGATGGGATTTCTGTAATTATAGTATTATATTCTTTTCCGTTATCGTCTTTGATTTTACTGTATAAAGTAGCCGTAACAAGTTGTTCTTCAATAACCATTTCTTTTATTTCGGAAGAGCGCAGATATCCTTCAAATTCCGAGAAAGAAACCTCGTTTACTCCACCACCTGTTGAAATAGTTGAGTATATTAAAAATACAACAAAAAATAAGATAATCCAAAACGATAAGTTTTTGAGGATTTTAGGCATTAAAATGTCCTCCAGTTTCTAAAATTTTTTAGCATTCTATCATATAAGAATTGAGAATACAACTATTTTTATAAAAAGTTCAAAAAAATTTAACTATTTTTCATATACACAAGGCTTTAAAACACCAATATAGGGTAAATTGCGGTAACGTTCAGCAAAATCAAGTCCGTAACCTACAACAAATTCATCAGGAACGTCAAAACCTACATAATCAACATCAATTTCCACACGACGGCGTGCAGGTTTGTTAAGTAAAGTACATATTTTTACACTTTCTGCGCCACGGCTTTTAAGTAATTCGGTAATATGCTTTAAAGTGAATCCGCTATCCAAAATATCTTCGGCAATAAGCACATCATAGCCCGAAAGGTCCTGCTTTGTATCTTTTATTACATTTATTTTCTGACTTGTTATATGTGAATCTGCGTAGCTTGATACAACCATAAAATCAATAGATGTATCAAGGTCAATTCTGCGCATTAAGTCAGCTGCAAAAACAAACGCACCCTTCAAAACGGAAATTATTAAAACATTTTTGTTTTGATAATCTTTTGTAATCTGGGCGGCAAGTTCTTTAATTTTTGCCTGTAATTCTTCTTCTGAAATTAAAATTTTTTCAACGTCCTTGTGCATCTTCAGTATTCCTTTCAATGTTAATGTATATTATTTTTTCATCCTTTTTAGGGACAAAATCTTTATCACGTCGTAAATTACCAACAGAGGCTATTTTGTTATTACATATTATAACCGGAATTTCATCTCTTTTGTACGCCGGAATTTTATTATCGGTAAAAAAATCACTTAAATTTTTGGATCCTTTCATTCCTTCGGGAGAAAATCTGTCGCCATTCTCTTTTTTTCTTGCATAATACTCGTTAAAGGGAAGGGCAACGGCACCTTTGGTTTTTGTGTCCGAAAGGGTTATAACAATATTTGTTTGCGGAATATAATTTTTTCCGAAAACAAGCTTTGAACAGTAACTGGAGATTTTATTTTTTGTTATCGAAATAAATCCGCGTTCAGCACGGGCGATAAGACCTCCCGAAAGTTCAGCCTTTTTTCCGCAAGGCGCATCGGCAAGAGCAAAAACAGCCTCAATATCCTGTCTTGAAGGATTTTTTAAAACCTTTGAAATAATTCTTCCAGCCAAAGCACTGTTTTCAAGCAGAAGGGAAGAGTCAAGCAATACTGTGTTACCATCGTATTTAATAATCGGAAGAAGTGAAACCATTTCTTCTAAAAAATCGTCTTCTTTGCGTATTATTTCAGCACATCTTGAAGCGGCGTCAATAAAAGAAGGATTTAACTCGCAAAGGATAGGCATAAGCTTATGTCTTACTTTGTTTCTAAAATAATCATCTGTTGCGTTTGTTTCATCTTCTGTCCACTCAAAAGAATTTTCCAAAAGAAAAGCTTCAATTTCATCTCGTGAAGTCTGCAAAAGCGGTCTTGCAACAAAATCGTCTCGCTTTGGTGCTATACCTGCAAGACCATGAGTCCCGCTTCCTCTTATAAGATGCATAAGCAGAGTTTCTGCCTGGTCATTTTTTGTATGGGCAGTTAATATTGCCGAAGCGGAGTATTCTTCTTTTAAAGCATGTAAAAATTTATATCTTTCATTTCTTCCCGCAAGCTCTTCAGATATATTTTCTTCTTTTGCAATTCTTTTTATATCTGCAGAATAAACTTTAAAAGTAACACCCAAAGTTTCACACAAATTTTTTACAAAAAGTTCGTCACGCTTTGCCGTTTCTCTTAAATTGTGATTTACATGTGCGCATATTATATTAAGATTCCAGTCTAGTTTGCATAAAAGGTGTAAAAGACACACCGAATCAGCTCCGCCCGATACTGCTACTATAACAGTATCGCCATAGCTGAAAAGATTATTCCTCTTAATATAATCTGTAAACGATTTTAAAAGCATTGTACTTACCTTTCAGGTTCGTAATCTGTAAATAATGTATATTCGCCGCGCCAAACCAGGTCAACATAACCTGTTGCACCATTACGGTGTTTTGCAATTTCGCATCTTGCAATGTTCTGTTCATCGGGAGGAACATCCTCGCCTGACTGACGGCTTAAGAACATAACTATATCAGCATCCTGTTCAATAGCGCCCGATTCACGCAAGTCACTTAAAATAGGACGCTTGTCGGCTCTTGCTTCGGCCGCACGGCTGAGCTGTGAAAGAGTTATTACAGGAACATTAAGTTCTTTTGCAATAATTTTTATGGAACGTGATATTTCTGAAATTTCCTGCTGACGGTTATCAGACTTTTTTGAACCCTGCATAAGCTGCAAATAGTCAATTACAACCATGCCAAGACCTTTTTCAAGCTTTAACCTTCTGCACTTTGCACGGATTTCAGATGCCGAAATACCAGGAGTATCGTCAATATAAATAGGAGCTTTAACAAGTTTGCCCAAAGCGTGGGCAATTCTTGTCATATCATCTTGCGAGAGAGTACCGTTTTTCATATTTTCGCCGTGAACCATAGCTTCACTTATCAAAAGACGGTTAACAAGTTGTTCTTTTGACATTTCAAGCGAGAAAATAGCAACAGGAGCATTCTTTGTTAAAGCAACATTTTTTGCAATATTTAAAGCAAAACTTGTTTTACCTATACCGGGGCGGGCAGCCAAAATAATAAGGTCTGTGTTCTGAAAACCGGCAGTCATTGCGTCAAGCCGTTTAAAACCGGAAGGGAGTCCCGAAATTTTGCCTGCATTTTCCCTTAAGTTTTCAATAGCCTTTATAGTTTCAGGCATAACATCACGTATGTGATAAAAACCTTGCGAAGTTCTGCCCTGTAAAATACTGAATATTTTTTGCTCGGCGTTATTCAAAATGGCCGAAACATCTTCAGCTTCCGAATAACTCATATCTGCAATTTCTGTGGATGCAGAAATGAGCTTACGCAAAATAGATTTATTTTTAACAATATCAATATAGTACTTTATATTTTCGGTAGTACTTACACTGTTTGCGACATTACCAATATAAGAAATACCACCTATCGAATCAAGCTTATCCGAAAGCTCTCCGCTTAAAGTAACAAGGTCTATGGGAGTATTTTGGGTAAAAAGATTCATTAAAGCATCAAAAATAACCTTGTGCTGCTGAAGAAAAAAGTCATCTGAACGAACGGCCTTTTCCATAACCTTAGTCAAGGCATCATGGCTTATTATCATACTGCCCAAAACAGCCTGCTCAGCTTCAAGGCTGTATGGCATACTTCTTCCAAGTTGTGTATCCATAGGAATCACTCCTTATTCAGCTTCTACTAAAACTTTTACTTTTGCAGTAACCGAAGGATAAATTTTAACATCAACTGTTATTTCACCTGTTGTTTTTATTCCGTCACCAAGGTCAATTTTTCTTTTGTCAACCACAACGTGTAACTGCATCTTTATAGCGTTAGCAACATCCTGTCCTGTTATTGAACCAAAAAGCTTTCCGTTTGCACCGGCTTTGCCCGAAAGGCGAACTGCTTTACCGTCTATTTTTGAAGCAGCTTCTTTAGCAGCTAAAAGCTCCTGTTCTTTGTGATACTGTGCCGAAGCTTCTTTTCCGGCAAGGTCATTTACAGCAGCCTTTGTAGCTTCTGAAGCCAAGCCTTTCGGAAACAAAAAGTTACGGGCATAACCGTCACTTACGTTTACAATCTGACCTTTTTTGCCCTGACCTTTAACGTCAGCATTTAAAATAACTTTCATTTTATATCAATCCTTTCAAGAATTATTTGAATAAATATTTGTCAATAGCCTCACAAAGCATATCGTAAGCCTCGGGTACCGAAGCTTTTATCTGAGCACCTGCAACATTCATATGACCGCCGCCACCAAGTTTTTCTAATATAAGCTGAACGTTTATAGCACCTGTTGAACGCCCGCTAATTACAACCTCATCGCCCGAAACGGCAAGAACAAAAGATGTATCAACTTCTGAAATGTTAAGGAGTTCGTCAGCAGCTTGAGCCACCATATACTGAGTAGCAGGCGCTTCTGTTGCCGAAATAGCAATATGCTCCTTGTAAATTTTAGCACTGCTTACAAGTTGGGTGCGTCCCATATAAGAATTAAAGTTGTTTTTAAAGAGCTGTTTTGCTGATAATGGGTCAACACCTGCTCTTCTTAAAAATGCGGCAGACTCAAGAGTTCTAACCCCTGTTTTAAATGTAAAGCCTTTAGTGTCAAGATATATACCTGCATATAAAACTTCAGCCTCTTCAGGGAGCAGTCTTGCGCTGGGAAGATACTGGAACATTTCCGAAACAAGTTCGGATGCTGATGAAGCATAAGGCTCGTGATATGATAAAATAGCACCTTCAATGTAGTCAGAGCATCTTCTGTGATGGTCAATAAGAACAATGTGTTCTGTGTCGGATAAAAGGGAAGGGGTTTCCATATACGACAGAGAATGAGTATCCACAACCACGAGAAGAGTGTTGTTTGTTATAATTTCGTTAGCTTCTGCAGGAGAAATAAAAACTCCGTCATAAGCAGGCTTTTTGCAAAGCTTTTCACGTGCAGAAGCAACTGAATCATCGTGCATTTCCATGGCTATAAAGGTTTTTTTGCCATGCGCACGAGAAATTGCCGCAATCCCCGAACAAGCACCAAGACAGTCAATATCAGCATTTCTGTGACCTGTAATAATAACCTGCGAAGCATTTGAAATAAGCTCCCATAAAGCGTGAGAAACAACTCTTGCCTTAACCTTGGTACGTTTTTCGGTTTCCTGCGTCTGTCCTCCAAAATAAGAAAGATGAGCATTGTTTTTAATGACCGCCTGGTCGCCGCCACGACCTAATGCCATATCAAGTGCTGCAGCTGCGAAAGAGTTATTTTCTGCAAGTGACCTTCCGCCAACACCAATACCAATACTTAATGTAGGAGTAAGGGCAAAAGAAGAGGTGATTTTATGCACCTGCTCTAAAATTTCAAAATTTTTAGCTTTCAGATTTTCCAAAGCGGCGTTGTTTATAAGAACAAAAAACTTATCTTTTTCAAGCCTTTTTATTATTCCCGATAACGATGAAACAGAATGCACAAGCAAATTCCATATTTCGGAATTTATTCGTGAAGAGGAAGCTTCATCTTCGCCCTGCATAATTTCGTCATAGTTATCAAAGCATATCATAACGGGAACAGCCTTTTCATCAGTGTAAAGAGACTGTGCGGCTTCGGCTTCGGTAACATCTATAAAGAAAACAAAAATATTTTCGTCAGAACGGTTTGCTATAATGTCATAAAAACGTTCACGGATTTTTGTTCTTATAACAGGAAAAGAACCATCCTCGGTTTCAGCAGAAATATCAAAATTTTTAACCAGACTTACAAAATCACGATGGAACAAAAATTCTCCGTCAAAAAGCTTGTCAAGAGATTTGTTAAACCACATAACCTTTCCCGAAAGGCTTAAAAGAGCTGAAGGGAAAGGAAAATGAGGAGATTCTTCAACACAACTTTTTATAAGGTCGCAGGATAGTGAATCAAAATATTTTTTAAGATGTTTGTCAGAAGAACGGTCTCTTAAAAAATCTATTATTACTACAAGCAAAAAAATCAGACTAATTACAATCGCAAGCCATAACGGCGCAAAAACAAACGAAAGAACAACTGCGCAAAGCAAGGCTGCAATGTAAATAAATCCTCCCTTTATGTAGGGAACAATAGTGTAGTTTTTGTTCAATGGAAAAACCTCCTTTAATCTTGGAGAGTACGGAAATCACGGTAACTGTCACGAATTCCTAAAAAGAGCAAAGCAAATTCAGCAATGGGTGACAAAAGTAAAATTCCCGCTACAGGTATAAGTATGCGAAAAACTTTTGGCATATTTATCTTTTTAAAATAAAACGATACAACCGAAAGACCGCATATAATTATTATTGTAGACACTATAAAAAGCACATTCAGTAAAATGGGCGAGTAAATGCCACCAATAAGCGACAGTACGGCAAGGATTAAAAATACTGTCATCATTGAACGGGGCAGTCTTAATTCATAAAAGTAGGGCATACTGTAAGCTTCACCCGATTTTTCAAGTAAAAACCTTGAAATACCGAATATAAAATATACAAGCATTGCAGAGGATACAATTAAAAGAAAAGGAAGTAGGGCATCATAAAGAGAAAACATATAGTCAAACATGTCGCTAACCATTTCTTTTTCCTGCCCTGCAAAGTCAAAAAGAGCAAGAATATTTTCAGGTTCGCCGAAAATAAGCTTTACAGCAGTGGTACCTTCTTTTTTGGAAAGATAGAAAATTTCTGCAAAAAGAACCATAGTTTCAGCCAGTGAAGAAAAAGCAACAGTTGTTCCAAAAGAAAGCTTTTTCCAAAAACAAAAGCCTAAAATAAAGGAAGCAGGTATTGCTAAAACTATTGATGACAAAGCGTTAAGTCCGCCCATAGCATAACTTAAAGCTAAAGTTGTTACCGTCGGTATAAGAACAAACAAGCCGTGTTTTCCAAAACAAACAGCTATTGTTACCGAAAAAATAACAAGGGCAACAAAGGGCGAAACAAATACCAGGCCAAGAGCACTGATTATACTTAAAAATAAAAAAGTAATTAAGCTTTTAACGTTCATTTTGCACAAAATCTCCAAAATTTAAAGCATATTTAAGATATTATATCATTGTAGGAATTATTTGTCAAGAAAGCAGAAAAATAACTTTTTTTAAAAAAAGTGTTG
>JAZNQL010000047.1:0-9420 GCA_045590155.1 Clostridia bacterium
TAAAAAAAGGAGCTGTAAAAAAAATATTTTTTTACAACTCCTTTTAATATAGGTTTTTTATAACTGCTTCTCCGCAGAAAATCTTTTGCTCTGTTTTGTCTTCAAATTCTACTGTCAGTGAAAAGTCAGGGTTTATATCGGTTACTTTGCCTTCCTTTTCTTTCCCTTCTGCTGTCACGGTTACTTCTTTATTCAAAGTTATGCAGTTTTCTTTATAAAACTTAACATAGCTTTCTCTGTCATTTAAAATATTTTCTGACATTTTGTCTATATTGTTTATAAGTGCCAATACAAGCTCTTCTCTTTTTACCTCTTTGCCTGTCTGCATTTTTATTGATGCTGCTTTGTGTTGTATGTCTTCCTCAAAATCTTCCTTTTTGTTTGTAACATTTATTCCTATGCCGAGTATTACCTTATCGCCCGAAAGCTCTGTTAATATTCCGCATATCTTTTTTTGGTCTATTAACAAATCGTTTACCCATTTTATTTTAGGCATTACTCCGCCTGTCTTAAATATTGCCTTGCACACTTCGCAGGCTGCAAATGCCGTAAGACAGGATAAATCCTCCCCGAAATCTTTTGCCGAAAGAGAAAAGGAAATATATACTCCTTTTCCTTTTGCCGATTGAAATGTGCGTCCAAGCCTTCCTCTGCCTTTTGTCTGACTGTCAGATAGACATATTGCGTTTTCTTTCGGGCAGGTTTTTAAAAAATCATTTGTTGAAGATATTTCATCGAACAGAAAAAGCCTGTCAATCCCTTCAAACATTTTTTTATTATACATAATATCCCCGCTTTTATTGTTTTGATTTTTGAAACATATATATAAGCGGTAATAAAATTTTCATAGGAATAAATCTTACTATAACAAAGCCTATTTTTGTTAATATGCCAGGAATTATTATTCCTTTTTTCTTAAACATTTTTTTTATGGCATATTCCGCTACGTCCATTGATTTTCTGCCTGCAGACATAAAGTCAACACCCGAAACTGCGGAAAATTCGGTTTTTACTGGTCCCGGACAAAGCTGACTTATTGAAACCTTGCTTTTTTGCCTTTTAAGCTCGTATCTTACCGAATTTGTTAAGGTGTAAACATAGGCTTTGGTTGAATAATATGTAGAAAGAAGAGGTCCTGCCGGCATAAATGCAGCTGCCGATGCTACATTTAATATATACCCTTTATCCTGCTTTATAAAATATTGGGTAAAAAGCTTGGTTAGTATATGCAAGCCACGCACGTTTAAATCTATCATAGAAAGCTCGCTTTCAACAGAAGTCCCGCTAAAATGCCCAAAAAGACCAAACCCCGCATTATTTATGAGTATTTCGGGATTTTTATCAAGCGAGAATTCAAAAAGCTTTTTACATTCTTCTTCCTTTGAAAGATCTGCCTTAAAAATATATGTTTTAACTGATAAAGTGCTTGCAAGTTCCTTTAATCTATCTTCTCTTCGCGCACATAAGATTAGGTCATATCCTTGTTTTGCAAGGCATATTGCCATATCTTTGCCTATCCCGGAACTTGCACCTGTTACAACTGCTGTTGCCATTTCTTACTCCTTAAAATCTGATTTTGATATTTTTATCTTCTTGCATCGTAAAAACGGCTTAAGCCGTTATCGGTGGTAATATTCCATACAGGAACTGCTTCGGCTGTTTTGTAATCCGAATTTGAAGGGTCTGTAATTATTTCATAGCCCGCTTCTACCTGTGATACCGAAACGTTTTTTACTCCGTCACGCAAGAGATTTATAAAAGCATTCTGCACAGGTACTATTTTTGTTTTACTCGTTGCTTTGCCTGTTACATTTGCCCATCTTCCGCGAATATAGCTTATTTTATCCTCCGAAAGCTCCACAGTTAATTTATTACTGTAAATTTTTTTTCCACCGTACATTCCTTCAAAAACAAGTTTCGTATCGGAAGCTGAAACTCGGGCATTTTTTACGTCAAATCCAAGTTCAAGCAAAAGTTGTTCCGCTTTTTTTCTTGATGGGGTAGTTGTTTCTTCAAGGCTTTTATATTCAATAAATCCGCCCGATATAACAAGGTTTTTGGTTTGGTTTTTACAAACGGTTACGTTGCCGGTTTCTTCTGTTATAAAATCTTCGTTTTCAAAGAGCTTATCCGCAACCGATATGGTATCTGCAAGCACATTTTCAACCGATAACACCTGCATTCTCGGTGTTTTAGGAAGTTGTTCGGGCAATAAAACATTGTTTATTTTTAATATTTCAACTGTTTTTTCAAGGTCTTTTTTCTCGGAGTGCACGAGCGATATATTACTGTACGCAATATTGCATAAAAGAAAAATATTTATTGCCAGAAAAAGTATAATAAGTGCTGACTGTATTTTACTCCAATTCATAGCCTACTCCTTGATAAAGATAATATCATCCCCGGCTTTTAAGCACCACAGCGTTTGTCTTTCTGTGTCCGACCCGTCTTCAACATAGGATAAGAAAATGTTATTTATCAAAGTTTGTGTCTCCTTGCCTGAAAACGAATCGAATATACTGTCAAGTGCCGAAACCATAGAAAGATTTTCTTTTGTTTGTTCGGTTCTTTCATAACTTCGGATAAGGTGGCGGTATTTTGTCATTACGCCGTTTTTCATTACTATTTCAACTGCACTTTTTGTCCCGTCAGAAAGGTTTACCGAAATGGGTGTGCCTTCTACATAATAGTCAAGCGTAAAGCGGTATTCACTTCCGCCGTCTTCTGTTAAGTCACTTGTTACCAAAACATTAAAGCTTGCTCCGGGCATTATGGAATCCCAGACTTTTTCGGCAAAATTAACCGCTTTGTTAAGAGATTCATACAAGGTGGGCTTTGCATCGGAATCCTCAAAAAGGTTTAAGCCTTTAGTATCTTCAACGGCAGAATATTCAACCATTCCGTTTGGATATATTTTTAACGAACTGTAATTTTCAACAAAATATTTTATTCCAGATGTGTCCTCGTATGTGTTTATTGGGGCGGTGTTATAATCAAACACTTCTAAAAGGTGGTCTGTTCTGTATTTATCCTCAAGCGGATTTTTGCTTGTAATTACGGCTGTATTTGTCTGATTTGGAGATACAAGTACCAGCGAATCAAGCACAACCTTTTGAATAACAGGCTCGTCAGGCGAGGATGCTGCAGCATCAAGATTCAGCTCAAACGCATAGGAATAGTTGCTGCTTTCGTCGTTTGCACTGTAATTTTGTATTGTAGTTACAAGCTCCTGAATTTCGGGATATCTGATATAATATTTATATATACTGTTATCAGAGCCGTCCCGCACATAAAAAAGCAGACTTTCTTCCTCAAGCGGGGCCAAAATGAATTCACGAACCTTTCCGGGTTCGTCAAGCCAGGTGTTTTCTACTCCAAGAACCTGTCCGAAAATTGTGGGAGTAAACGAAAGAGAATATTCTGTATAAAGAGAACGGGTGTCTAAAATCTCGTCGTTACGCAAAACGCTGTACCATTCTGCTTCGTCTACCACTGCTTTACGCATAACGCAAAGCTCGTCGCTTAAAACTGCTACAAAGCATTTTTTTATTCCACTGTGGACTGTATCAAAAAGACGGTCGCTATTATAATAAACGCTTCTGTTTTCGCCTGCGGTTACAACTATTTTCTGCGGTTTTGAAAGATTGTCTATCGGAATTGAATATTCTCCTTTTTTAAAAAGGTTTGAAAATAAAAAGTCGTCCCCAAGCGCAAGAAAAGAATTATAGCCATTAGGCCATAATTCTCTGCTAAACCATACGCGTGCGGACAACACAAAACTGCATATTATTAAAAGTATAAGTATGCCTGTTTTTGCTTTTTCCTTTTTCACTTATTACCAGCCCCCGAAAATTGAGCTGAAGTTTGCTACAAAGCCCTTTATACTGTCAAGCAGGCTTTGATTGAGCAATGTTATATCAAGCCGAACATTCTGATAATAACCTTCGCCATACTGTGCTCTGACCATAATATAGTTTGTTTCGGTTGCAAGATCAATTTCCTGCAGGTAAATTCCGCTTGAACCTACTGTTGTTACAAGGGGAGCGCCTGCCGAATTCTTTTTAAGATTGAATTTTCCTGTTGTTTTATCGTAACCATAAAGTGCTACCTCGGCGCCGGGAACACATACTGCCGAAATGGTATACTTTTGTTTTGTTGTGGATGATACTGAATTTTCGGGTTTTTTAACTGTAATCAAACCGTCAGCAGTGCTTGCTGCTCCTGCTTCTACTACGGAAGGTGCTGCAAGGCAACTTACCGAGAAAAGCATTGTCAATATAACAGTTAAAACTAAAACAGCGAATTTTTTCATTAGCCTTTGACCTTCCTTTCCTGATTTTCTAAATATATTGTACCACAGGAATATTACAGCATTGTTACATGGTATTTACTTTTAATTAACACTTAATTCCTGTCTTTATAAATTCAGGTTTTTTATTACATAAAACCCTTAAAAGTCTTTATTTTATGCGGATTTCGCCATTTTCCGCATAAACAGAAAATACCTCTTCTTCCTTTATAGAGCCTCTTATTATTTTTTGCGCAGCAGCATCCTCAAGACGTCTCATTATAACCCTGCGCAAAGGTCTTGCTCCGTTTTTCGGGTCATATCCCTCGCTTAACAAAAGTTCTTCAGCTTCTTCTGTAATTTCGAATTTTATCCCTTTTTCAGAAAGCTTATCTGCAAATTCCGAAAGCATCTTTTTAAGTATAATTCTTAATGTGTCACGGTTTAAGGAATTAAATACAATTATTTCGTCTATTCTGTTTAAAAATTCCGGGCGCATAAATTCTTTTAAGGCGTCAAGAGCCTTGGTTTTTTTGCCTTCATGCTCGCTTGTAACATAGCCTGTTACAGAATTTTTATAGTCTGCTCCTGCGTTTGAGGTCATTATAAGTATTGCATTTGCAAAGCTTACCTTTTTGCCGTGACTGTCAGAAACCTTGCCGTCTTCCATTATCTGCAAAAATATGTTTAAAACCTCGGGGTGTGCTTTTTCTACTTCGTCTAAAAGTATTACCGAATAGGGTCTGCGACGGATTTTTTCGGTAAGCTGACCTCCGTCATCATATCCCACATATCCCGGAGGTGCTCCTATTATTTTTGAAACCGCATGTTTTTCCATATATTCCGACATATCAAGGCGGATAAGAGAGTCCTCACTGCCAAAGACTGCCTCGGAAAGAGCAAGCACAAGCTCGGTTTTACCAACACCCGTCTGCCCTGTGAACAAAAATGTTACGGGGCGCGCTTTAATGGAAAGACCTGCTCTGCCGCGTCTTATTGCAGACGAAACAGAGGCTATTGCCTCATCCTGTCCTTTTACACGCTTTTTCAGGGTATCTTCAAGCTCCAAAAGTCTTTCGGTTTCTTCCCTGGTTATCTGGCGTGCAGGAATTTTTGTCCAGCCTTCTATTACTCCTGCTATATCGTCTACCGAAAGATATTCGTCCTTCATTTCCGATTTTATACGGTCAATTTCTCCTCCTACCAGTATTTCTTGAGTGCGAAGCTCTGCTATTCTTGCAAAATCCTGCTCTGTTTCGGGGTTTAATGCACCCATTTCTGCCTTGATTTTTTCAAGCTCTTCGTTTTTTTGCGCAAGCTCTATTAAGGCACGATTTCTAAGGTTTGCTTTTGATGCCGCTTCATCAATTACATCGATTGCCTTATCTGGCTGAAAGCGGTCGTTTATATATCTTTCACTTAATAAAACTGCACTTCTTACAATGGGTTCAGTTATTATAACGCTGTGGAATTTTTCGTAATAATCCTTTATTCCCATTATTATTTTTATTGTTTCTTCAATGTCGGGTTCTTCTACCGAAACTGTCTGGAATCTGCGTTCCAAAGCGCCGTCTTTTTCTATATATCGTCGGTATTCGCTTATTGTGGTTGCGCCTATTACCTGTATCTCGCCCCTTGCAAGTGCAGGCTTTAATATGTTTGCGGCACTCATTGCTCCTTCAGCTTCCCCTGCGCCGACTATGTTATGAAGCTCGTCTATTACTAAAATTATATCTTTGTCTGCCTTAACTTCGTCTATTAAAGATTTAAGGCGTCCTTCAAACTGTCCTCGAAACTGTGTGCCTGCCACCATAGCGGTAAAATCAAGCAAATATATTCTCTTTTTTAACAGTTTTTGGGGAACATTGCCTTCAACTATTCTAACGGCAAGTCCTTCCGCAATGGCAGTTTTACCAACACCAGGCTCACCTATTAAACAGGGATTGTTTTTATTTCTTCTGTTTAAAATTTCGGTACAGCGTGTTATTTCGGTATCTCTGCCTATTACACGGTCAATTTCGCCTCGTGCGGCTTTTTCAGTAAGATTTATGCCATAAGTATCAAGTACGCTTTTCTTTTTTTGCTTTTTCTTACCTTCGCTTGGAGGTTGTTTTTCTTTTTCTTCGTCTTTAAAGTTTCCTTCAAAGATGGGGAAAAGACTTCCAAGTGCATCCTCTCCGCCTGCTTCGGCTATCATCTGACCTATCTGTTCTTCTAAATTTTCGAGCATTTCGGGATCTAAATCCATATTCCCCGCAATCTGCGGAGGATTAAGACCAAGCTCCTGCGCACACTGAAGGCATAAGCCTTCTTTTATTTTATTGCCGTTTTCAACCTTCATCACAAAAAGAACGGCCATATTTTTTTTACATCTTGAACAAAGAACCATTTTTTTACTCCTGTGGTTTAATTTTAAACTATTGTACCATATTTTTTATTTTTTGTAAATGGATTTTAATTTATAACCTAATTTTTTTACGGGCATACTAATTTTGAAAGGAATGATTTTATGAACAGATTATATAAATCAAAAAGTCCTTATCTTTTAAGCCATGCGCAAAATCCCGTTAACTGGTATCCATGGAGCGCAGAAGCTTTTGAAAAAGCAAGGCTTGAAGATAAGCCTATTTTTTTAAGTATAGGTTACTCGGCTTGTCACTGGTGCCACGAAATGGCAAAAGAAAGCTTTTCGGACAAAAAAACTGCCGACGTTATAAACAAATTTTTTGTTCCCATAAAGGTTGACAGAGAGCAAAGACCCGATATTGACACAGTTTATATGAACGTGTGCCGTGCCATAACAGGCAGTGGCGGATGGCCGTTGAATCTTTTTTTAACTCCATCAAAAAAGCCTTTTTTTGCAGGGACATATTATCCCGAAGTGGAAAGAGGCGGACTTCCTTCGTTTAAAAGTATTGCCGAAAGTGCTGCTCGTGCCTGGAGCGAAAACAGGCAGGAAATTGTTGAGACTGCAGGGAAAATTGCGGAGCTTATAAATGATTCTGACTTCCTTTACAGTGAGGACATTTTTCCAGACTCGGCAGAAACTGCTTTTGAATCGTTGCAAAATGTGTTTGATGAAGAGTATGGAGGATTTGGCTCTTTTCAAAAGTTTCCCATGGCACCCACACTTTTATTCCTTCTTTTATATTCAAAAAAATACGCAAGCCGTGAAGCCTTGGATATGGCAGAAAAAACTCTTTCAAAAATTGCCACAGGCGGTCTTTGCGACCATATAGGCGGAGGCTTTTTCAGATATTCCACAACCCGAAACTGGTCGGTCCCCCACTACGAAAAAATGCTTTTTGAGAATGCTCTTTTAGCATATACATTTTTTGAAGCGGGAGAGGCTTTCGAAAAAACTGCGTGCCGTACTTTAGAATTTATGCTTGACTCGTTACGCTCGCAGGTTGGCGGATTTTATACCTCTCTTTCTGCTGTAACAAAGAACGGGGAAGGTGCTTTTTATTTATGGAACAAGCGTGAAATAAAAGAGGTTTTAGGCAAAGCCGCCCCAGATTTTTGCAAGACTTTTAATATTGGCGACAAAAAAAGTCTGCCCCAGATTTTAAATGATACAGATAAAAATTTTTCTGCCGAGTTTCTTCTTTTGAAAAACAGGCGTGCAGAACGCGAAAAGCCTTCTATTGACAAAAAGTTTTTAACCTCTGCAAACTGTGCCGCAATATGTGCTTTTGCACGGGGCTACCGTGCAACGCAGAATAAAAAATATCTTATTTCGGCAAAAAGCACATTGAATTTTTTAGACGAGAATTTACGTTCATCCGAAGGCAGACTTATGTCCTCCTTTTGCGACGGAGAGCTTTCGGTAACTGCCTTTGCCGACGATTACTGTTTTTATCTTTGGGCACTTTTAGAGCTTTACGATGCAACAGAGGATTCCTTATATTTAAAGCGTGCACAGGAGGCGTGGCTTGAAATAATGAACTATTTTTGGGACGAAAGAGGCGGTGTATATTTTTATGCGGCAGACGCTGAAGGTCTTATCCTTCGTCCTATGGAGGCAGAGGACGGAGCGCTTCCCTCTTCAAATTCTGTTTTGGCTTTGTGCCTTGAAAAGCTTTATTCTATAACAGGCGATACAAACTATCTTTTTGACGCAAAAAAGATTTATCACACCTTTGGCAGTCTTATAAACGAAGAGCCTGCGGGATTTTGTTTTATGCTATATGCAAATATGCTGAGAAGTTAAAAAGAGTTTGCAAAATGCAAACTCTTTTTTGTTTTTTAACATGTTTTCGGTAGGGTGCACACACCCATCCTGCAATTTTATTGTTTAAAATATTGGTATATATAACATTTTAACATTCCGTTATAAACTTTTCGTTTTTTATCGGCGGTTTTACCGAAAAAGCGTTCAAATCCTTCGTGCGAGGTTAAAATATATTTTTTTGCTTCGCTATACTCGTGGAATTTTTTGCCCATTGCACGGTACAGACTTTCGCACGATTTTAAATCCATAAGTCTTTCGCCGTAAGGCGGGTTGCAAATTATAACTCCCTTACCTCGAAAGGTTTTTGCTTTTGCCATATCGCACACTTCAAAATGAATTTTATCAAAAACGCCTGCATTGTGCGCGTTTTGTTTTGCAATTTCAATAGCTTCGGGATCTATGTCGGATGCATAAATTTCGGTCGGGGTATCAAGATGAACATTGTCCTCGGCCTCTTCTCTTGCATCACGCCACATTGTTTTCGGAATAAGATTTTTCCAGGTTTCGGCAACAAATTTTCTTTTTATGCCGGGTGCTTTTCCTACTGCATAAAGTGCCGCTTCAATAGGGATTGTTCCGCTTCCGCAGAATGGGTCTGAAAAAGGTCTGTCACCTCTCCAGAAACTCATATCTATCATAGCAAAAGCAAGTGTTTCACGCATTGATGCGTCCACCATTTTTGCTCTGTAACCTCTTTTATAAAGGTTATCGCCACTGGTATCAATATAAACCGAAACTTTATCTTTTAATATGCCGAAATGAACAGGATAAGTTGCTCCGTCTTCTTTAAACCAGGTTATATTATATTTTGAAGAAAGTCTGTCAACTATTGCTTTCTTTATTATTGCCTGACAATCAGGGATACTGTGAAGAACAGATTTTAGACTATATCCTGTTA
>JAZNQL010000048.1:0-2156 GCA_045590155.1 Clostridia bacterium
AATTCCATAAACTTTCTATGGATGAACTTGATGCATTTGACTATGAAGAATACAAGAAAAACGGTTTTAAAGTAAATAAGCTTGGAGACTTCCCCTTAAAACTTGAAACAAAGCCTGAATAAATTAAAGGGAGTGTAGAAATGATAGTAGGAAATATAAAAAATGCTGAAAGATATTACAGCATAAACGAAAATTTTAAAGCTGCTTTTGAGTTTTTAAAAACACTTGACAAAACTTCAAGCGGCTCATATGAATTTGAAGGTTTCCGTGGTGGAATTTCAGAACCTAAAACTTCAGATTTCGACGAAAATGGTAATGACACATTATTTGAGGCACATAAAAAATACCTTGATATTCACTATGTAATAGAAGGTAGCGAGGGAATAGGCTACGCGCATATCGATACGCTTTCCCCCACAACCGAGTATAACGAAGAAGATGACTATATTCTTCTTTCGGGCAGAAAAGACAAGGTTATTTTAAATAAAGGCGACTTTTGTATTGTTTTCCCTGAAGACGCACATGCACCTGCTATGTGCGGCACAGAAAGCTATTTGAAAAAAACTGTTGTTAAGATAAAACTTTAATTTTAGAATCTATAGAGTGGATTGAAAAGGTTTACGAGATCGAAGAGTCTTCTCATCTTTTAAAAACAGACCTTTCGGTTAACGCTCTTACAGTAACAATAGAACAAACCAAGACTCTTTATAAAGCTTTTGCAGATGCTTGCGGATATGATTTTGAACTGAAATACTACAAAGAAGACGGTGCTGCACAGTTCGTTTTTTCAACAAAATAAAATATTATAACCACTCACAAATTTTTTCTTTTAAAAATCATATAATTTCCCGCATTAGTATTGATTTATTTTGAAATTTGTATTAAAATAGGAACGTAAGTTTTAAACTTAACATCTTCTTACATATAAGATAAAAGAGAAGAAGAAAATGAAGAAAGAAGGAAACAAAAATGGAAAAACTTAAAAAAGGATTTTACACAGCCCTTGGAACACCCCTTGACGAAAATGGAAATCTTGTAGAGGATTCACTTCGCAAACATATCAACCAGCAGATTGATGCAGGTGCATCAGGTCTTCTTTTAATGGGCAGTATGGGTATTGAAGCTTATGTTAAGAACAGTGCATACAAGGACATTGTAAGAGTTGCCGTAGAAGCAAATGCAGGCAGACTTCCTCTTTTTGTAGGTGCTATGGATACTTCAATTGCAAAGGTTATGGAAAAAATTGAACTTATTGGCGATGCTGATATTACAGGCATTGTTTTAACTGCACCTTTTTATGCACCTGCTAACGATGAGCAAGCAATAAACTTCTTTTTAACTATCGCAGATAAATCTCCTTATCCTATATATCTTTATGACCTTGCAGTTATAGTTAAATACAAACTCAGATTGGATGTTATGGAACAGATTATCAATCATCCTAACATTAAGGGCATGAAAACTGCTGACTGGGAACTCATTCAGGCAATTGGCAGAAAATATCCTGAAAAGAACTTTGAATGTCTTTACAGCGGACTTGATAGCTTTGACTATGCAAATATGATGGGAATTGACAAAAACCTTGACGGTATGTTTGCCTGCACACCTAAAAACGGCAGACAGATGTACGATTGCATTGAAAAGGGCGATATGAAGGGCGCAAGAGCTCATCTTGACAACATTTTACTCCTCCGTGACACAATGCTTAAATACCGCCTTATGTCATGCTTTACATATTGTATGAACCTTCTTGGATGTGATGGTATGTTCCATATGGATTATGTGCCTCTCCCAACAGAAGAAGGCAAAAAAGTTGTAAAAGAAACTATGATTAAGATTGGAGAATTAGCATGATTTCCTGCACAGAATTTATACCTCTTTACAGTGAGTTCTTTAAATATCTTGAAGAAAAAGGCGGTCGCGATGAGGTTTTAAAGTATTGGTATCATCTTTCTGATACAAGCCTCGGCGATAAAACAAACCCTCATTCTCTTGCATATAACTGCGAAAAGTTCGGTGGCTTTGAAGGTGCCCTTGCTTATTGGGGACATACTTTGACAGAAGAAGCCTGCGATTTATTCAAGTGTATTGACAAAGATAAAAAATTCTGCTTTACACATATGCGTCACTGCCCGTCAAGAGGTATGCTTAATGCA
>JAZNQL010000049.1:0-42107 GCA_045590155.1 Clostridia bacterium
ATTTTGACTACAGTATCATAAGATGTACCACCAACCCCTTTAGAGAGAGCATTAGATAAGGTGCTGTAGGGAATGCCGCTTTCTTCTGAAAATTTTCTGACACTTTTGTATTGAGCTTTTATTTCATTCTTAATCAATAAAGTAATGCTATCCAAAACACATAACTCCTTCCAAAATTCCATAAATACATTATATCACCAAATTTGGTTAATGTCAACATTTGTCGAACCAAATTTGGAAAATTTTAACGCGATGATTAAGAGCAAAGGATATTAAAAAGACGATTGAATTTCCGCTAACCGAAATACAATCGTCTTTCGTGTATTTTCTCTCTATCAAGCAACGCATGATTTGTATACATTTAATTGTTGCTATTTGTTTTAAGTTGATCCAAGATCCATTCTTTACAATCACGCATCTCCTTATTTGACTTATCAATTGACAGGACATAATTTACTTTTCCCAATAGTTTACGTAAATAACTTTCCTCGTTTTCTGAAACATTTATATATCTCAAATGGTGGGAAACTCCAAATTTTTTACAATAATAAATTTCCTGCCGAAGTTTTTTTCGATAAAGAACAGAGGTATTCATCCTATCATTTATCACGATACCTGTAACCATCTTCTTTTGTCCATTTCTGGCAACAAAAGTCTTTTTATCATTTAGGTAAAACCCCATCTTTTGTAGTTCTTCTCTCACAAATCCAATAACTACATTAGGTTTTAACTCACCTGAAAAGGTCAAGTCATCACAATATCGAGTATATATAATATTCTTCGCTTTGCACCAGTTTCCTACCTTATTATCAAAATCTTTCATTATAATGTTCGAAATAATTGGAGAAGTAGGTGCTCCTTGCGGCAAAGAATCTTTATAGAGGCATATTAAAGACAATAAGATACGGTTAGATTCCGAATATCTTTTTTCAGGGAAAACTTTTTCTTTAACCAGTGGGTAGATTATATGGTCAAAAAAATGTCTAATATCCAATTTAAGAACAGTAGTCTTTCTTAAATGTGGCTTTGCGTTAATAATTGTTGAACCACCAAATCTGTATGCGGTTGCGTAAGGTGAAATTTCTTCATATACAAGCAATCTTTCGACTATTCGTTTCTGGATTGACTTCATAAAATTATCGGGAACAGCAAGTTCTCTGTATTCTCCGTTTCCTTTTGGAATTTTAGTTTGATAATAGTGTGCAGATGTGTGATTGCTTGCCGAATATAATGCTTTTGCTGAAACTCCAAGATCATTAGCCAAGGAGGAAAGCTCCTTATATACAATCATTATTAAACTTTCCTCCCTTCGTAATGCTGTGGAACAAAACAATGTGAATTACGATGTTGTGTAGCTGTATATAAGCCCATGAAGTGGGCCTTTCAATACAGCGGAATCAACTTCGTCTGAACAAAGTGAATACTTATAAATACTGATTCCCGACAACGACTCGCTGCCGGTGCCAATGATGATTGACTCGCTCTAATGTTCCACATATTTGTTATTACTGTTAACATTTAACAAAATTAGATTAACAATAATATTCATAACCATTGAAGCGGTTTTGCGTAAAAATAATTTTGTTATACATATATTATCATTAAAATGCTATTTTGGCAATACGATTAATGTTTTCCCGTACATCATTTGAGGCACCGTCAAAATTCAAATGACTTTTATCTCCTGTCATAGTTCCAATACAGTTTGTATTATAAATACTTTGCTCAACAGTAAAGAATTGAATGTTTTTAAAACCAAACAGCGTCTTTTCAAATGTATAGGCATATGCAGTACAATAGGCTCTTGATCCACGATGTTCATTTGGTAAAGTTACATATAAAACGTGTTTAGAATTAGATACTGCAAACTCAACAACGTTAAATTCATCTGTCCTAAATGTCTTGGGACAACTTTTGTACAATACTGGATTCATCATGTTGTAATATCTTGTAAAGAACTCATAAAACATAATTCCTTTTTATTTAATAAAGATTTTATAAAATTAACCTTATCCCGGTAGAAAATCTTAGGGATAAATATAAAATCCAATTCATATCGGACGTTATCAAATTCATTTTCTTGATCTGCTTCAAATATGTCTTCAACTTCTTCTTTTTCTTTTATTTCTGATTCTTGAATATCTACCTCTTCTATTTCAACTTCCTCATAGTCCATATTCATAGATTGATGTGTCTTAAAATCAGCCTTTACATCAGCTCTCATTGCTACTATTCGTCCAACATTTAAATTACTCAAGTCAAAAACATCTCTACTCATTGCAACAGGCATCTTTCCTGCGCCTGTCTCTATAAAGGTAATAACAAAATTAATAGTTCCATTATTTAGTTGAATACTAACATCTTTGAAAGATTTGACTTTTCCGATAATAAAAGAGAATGTTTCATCACTATTTGTATTTGTTTTAAATAAATCGCTGGGAGCAGTAAATGTTTCCGAAAATCCAGAGACTTGCATCCCTGTATTAGCAACATCAATATTACTAAAAAACCCCATTTTATTATTAAACGAATCGATGCTGTCATATATAGTCAGTTCAAAAGGAAATGCTGAAAGAGAGACTTTATAAGTTTGATTGACAATATCTGAGTTAACAAAATATCGGTTTACTGTTTCAATTTGAAAATGATGATTTTCTTCTACTGTTTCAACGTTATAATATTCATTTGCATCTGATGATTGCTTAAGTTTTTCATAAAACTTTAGTTCAACACACTCATCATTATCAAGAACAATGTCGACATCTAGAACTTCCAACGCTTTTTGTTCCTCATTATTTTTTAATGTAAAAACAAATTTTCCAAATGGTTTCTCTGTTGTTTTATCATAAATCAGTTTAGATGTATGTATATAGCACTTGTTATCTGAAGTATAGGCATCCTCGCATTGATTTAATTCATGCTGCAGTATCCAACTAAATATTTCTGTAGTATTAGATTTGATTATAGAATCTAAATGTAACGGCATGTTATTTCTCCTTTTCATTAAATATTTTAAACCCACTCATACTTATCTTTATTCCATTTTTTCAAAAGTTCATCTTCATCAAGAATTGCTTCCCATACAGGGGATAAGAAATGCACCATTGCATTAACAACTTTACCAAAATCAAGTGCGCTCATTTTGATCGTCCGTAAGAAGTAGTTCCATTTTGTAATCATTTCTGCATCGTTTGCAAGTTCGGCAATCTGATTAAGACTGTCTCTACCATATGATGTGCCTCGATTTTGAAGAGTTTCGAAAATCGCTTCTTGCAATTTTCGTCCGTCAAAGTCAAACATATTTGAAAGATAATATACATCGTAAAAATCTTTCATCCTGCTTGTCATTTCAAGTCTTTGAAGCATCGCATCAAATTTCTCGGCAATAGTGCTTTCAAGAGAATAAGTACTTATCTCCGGATTTGTGAATTCATCAAGCTGAACGGGAATAACTCTTTTTTCAGCCTTAGGCACAATAATATCGCCAACACCTAAATCAACACTAAATGGTGTTCTTGTATTTTTTATCTTGCCGATTATCTGAAAAGAAACACCTGTATATTTTCTTTGGGGAGATATAGTTTCAAATGCCTTAGCCGTAAGTTCAATAAAATTATTTCCTGTGTCTATAGCCAAAATATCTAATACTATTTTTTCTATTTCTTCAACGCTGTTGGGGAGCTGTCGCATAAGAAAGTCAACATCTATTGTAGCTCTGCTTTCAAAGTTTGTAAGCGTATAAATAAAGAGTCCGCCTTTTAATACAAGATTGTCTGCATATTTAGACATAGAGAGTTTTCTCAAAAATTCCTCTTGGCAGAACAACTGCAAATGCACCTGCAATGGTTTCCCTGTTTCTTTAGCTTTGTTTTTAAGTTTTGCAATAATTGATGTACCTTTATCCATTATAGCCACACTCCAATCCGCTCTCTTACTTTTTTATGAATGTTGCGTTTTTTAGCATATTCCAAAAGATTAGTTATGTTTTTAGTAGTATCATTTATATAGTTGATAATTGCCTTATTATAAGTTTCTCTCTCCATTTTATTTTCGTGCTTGATACACTCACAAATCAGCCTGTCTTTGTCAAAGATTTTTAGCGTACAATCCTCATATTCTGCTTCCGTGATTCCATATTCAAGATGTGCTTTATCTACATAATAAGGTTTTACATATGGATAGTCTATATTGAACCTTGCCTTGGAAACATTTCTGTCTATTGAAATATCCCAGGTAAGCGGAGTCCTGTCGCTGTATCCATAGTAGAATAGAGCAGAGGTCATACATATTATTCCATCAGGATAAAGCTCACCGATAAGCTTTGCCTCACTATCATTTTCTGTATACTCAACAATCCTATAATAGCCTTGTTTTACTCGTTCGATATATCCAGCTTTTAGAAGTTCACCTATATCTTTTGAATATATACCAAGGTTATTAAGCTCCGTTGTACGAATAAGGCTTTGCAACCCTTTGGTAAGGTTTTCGGTTATCTTTTTATTATCACTAATGGCTTTAAATGGTTTTTGAATTTCTTCAACCATTTTAGTCATTGGTGCGATAGATTTTTGCAGCATCTCAGCTTGCTTTGTAAGCGGAGAAAGCGCTTCAATTATCTTATTATAATTTTTAATTGTTCTATCCATATTTCCACCTCAAACAAATTTGCATTGTGGTAACTTTGTATATATTATATTCTATTTTTTATAATTTGTCAAGGTAAAATACAAATTTTGAATATTGGCTTTTAGAAGAGTGGAAGCGGAACAAGTCCGCTTGCCTCACATCTGCATTGTAAAACCTTCATCTTCATCTAAATCTTCGCTTTCTTCGTATGTATCGATGTCGATTTCTTCTGTTTCGTCAGGTTCTTGTGTCGGGGTTTCGTTTATATCTTTGTCTTGTTGCTTGCTCTTCGCCAACAGAGCAGCTGCAAGCCCTAAGGCACCACCTAATACAAACCCAAAATTTGAACCAGCATCCTTGGCATCGAGCTTCTTTTTCTTCTCTTCCGGCTCATCATCTTGGTCGTTATCCATCAGCGAAGCCAAAGCTGTAAGAGTACCGACACCAGCGTTGAGAAGCAGGTTGCTACTCCTATCGTAATCCCCAGGAACTTCAACAGATGCTTTTTCAGCATATCTGTCGCTTCCTTCAATGCTTCCAAGTTGGTTCTCATTTCCGAGGAGAACTCTGAAATAAAATTCTCTCTCAGTTTCCCATCCTGTTTCAAAGCATTCTCCATATCTTGCATCGTCTCCGTATGTTTGTTCTGAATATAGTTTGTCATATTGGCAAGCTCCTGTAGTAGTTGATTCATCAAGTCTGCTTGAGTCTCGGCTATCATATCGCTCGTTGCCAACTCCGAAATCAGTTCGTGCAGCTTCGGCTGAAATTCCACCATATCCTTCATCAGTTGTATCTCGATTGACCTCTGTTTCTTCGGTATGGAGCATATCTCCACTTGATAAGTCTGTTGTGCGAGTTCTTCCAAATTCGAAGAGTTCCTCTTGATTAATTCTTCCATCGAAAAGTTGTTTTGTGAGTTGTTCTCGTATCTTGTATTCATTCTCAATCATCTCCTTTAAAAATTTATCATCGTGCAATTTAATATCCCTGCACAGTTTTCCATTTGGACAAGTGAAAGTGATATATTTTCTCTCATCCGTCCATCTTATTTGGTATCCTCGTTTTGCCATTTCTTTTGTAAATTGATCTCGGTTACCACTATATTTCATGCTCTCTTGAATATCACTCATGAGCCTAAACTTCCAGCTTTGACCTTTCTCTGCAGCACGATATTCTCTTGTTGAAATACTTCTGCCACCTTTTTGATAAGGTGGTAGCACAGAGAAGCCATGACTGATACAAATTTCATCACTAAGATCTCTTAAAACTTTTATGGAATTGGGAGTGAAATGTATCTTAGAACCGTTTCCAAAATTCACAGAATTAACAACAAAATTTGAATGTAAATGAGGCTCATCCATATGTGTACAAACTAAAACTTCATGCCCAGGCCAAGCTCGTTTTGCAAACTCAATTCCAACCTCGTGTACTTGCTCAGGCGTGATTTTTTCTTCAGGTGAAAACGATTGAGAAAAATGATAGAAATTCACACCCGTTTCTTTATGATAAACTGCTTTTGTTGTCATAAATTCTGCGTAGGCGTTTTCACCAATACAATTAATTCCGGTGATTAATTTTCTTTCCGAATTTACATCAAAAGTTTTCTCTTTCTGCAGACAATAATTGATGAGTCCTCGCATTGCACTTGGGCTTTGTTTTGCTTCATGAATTACATTTGCTGTTGCCATTAATCTCGCCTCGCAATCTCTCCAATGCGATCATTTAATTTATTAATCGCACTGATAAATTCTTCGAAATTATATGAGCGAAACACCTTTACATTGACCTTTTGTGTCAGCTGGTTAATGTTGTTGCCGATACGTTTAAATTCTAATAAAAATGGCTGCATGTTGACGGGGATGTAGATAGGTGTTTCTTGAGAGAGCCTGACCATATAATCTGTAACACTTAGATCTGCTTTGTCTGCACGCTTTTGAATATATTGTTTTTCTTTCTCAGTAACTCGTATTGTTAATGTCTTATCTCTTTTTCTTTTTGGCATTTATATTACCTCCTTCATCAAAGTGGGTCCGGGCTTCTGCCCGAGAAAAAAGTGCCTTCAGAGAGGCGCTTCGCGACAGGCGGACAGCCGGACGCTATGCTTGCCCCAGACCAAGTCTGGAAAAAATCTCAAATTATCGTGATTGAGAATTTTCAGGGATATTGGAATAAAAAAAATAATTGATTCGCATTTCCCTATAAGAGAAGATAATCAATTAATTCATCGTCTTATTTTATTGCCTATATTATTCTTATCCAATAACCCTTTTGTTTTATTAACTTAGTATTATTTGTAGCCATTTTTCACACAACCCAAGGCGAAAAACAGCCACCATTCATTCAAGCACTTTATCAGTTAACCGATAGAGATTAGAGGTGGAACATCCATTGCTCTTTTTGCGATTTGCCTTGATTATGTAACCTGACTCAACCAACTTGGGTATCGTATTTTTAACAGTTGATAAACCAATACCTGTATCCTGATGTATAGTATAAAGAGAAGGGAAGCAGGAGTTGTCATCACCTGACCTCATACAGAGATAACATAGTATCCTAAATTCGTTTCCGCTGATACTTTTATCAGTAATAATCTTATTGAGTATAGTTGTAAATTTACCTTTCAGTTTTTGCATTTTATTACCTCCTTTTTGCAAACAAAAAAAGCCGTACCATTTCTGATACGACTCTTTATGTGTAATCTTATTCTTTTATCCACTGGGGAAGTAATTCATTAATCTTTTTACGTGAGAGTTGTTTGTAATCGCTTTTGTCTTCCATCTCATACCATAATGAAAAAGCAATAGCAACTTGCTTTTGTTCTGGGGTTAATTCGTTAAACAAATCGGTTGACTTTAAACCTTGTACTTTATGATACATATCCTCAGCAGTTAAATATTGGCTAATGTTAGCTTCGTTAAAAGACCACCCACTATCATTACCGCCGTGCCATACATTTGCTTTAGAGCTTAAAAATTTCGGTATGTTTTTTGCTTCTTGTAAACAATTCTTCATAAATTCGTCAAACTGTTCTTCATCTAGGTGTGTCCACATTGTTCTTATAATGTAGAAATTGTTGTTATCTAATAGCGAAACATCTTCAACAAGAGGTTTTAGTTTTTCTAAACATTTTTCCTCAATTGATTTTAATGCATCCTCAGGGATTAAACGATAGACATAATCTGCACTATTGCCTATTCTTCCATAAGCTTGTTCTATGCTTACAATATATTGCAACAAAACAAAAAATTCTTCTTTCGTTGAACTAGAAATATATTTCAGCAACAATTTTGAACGATCGCCTTCATTCATTTTTTCTAATATAGACCATATGCATTGATGACAATCATAGGATACACTTGGTTCAAAAACACCTTTATTCTCCTCAAGATAAGGATCCGTCTGAAGTTTGATAATTTCGTCAAAAAACATTTCAAGGCGTTCCTCTGGTATTTTTTCTATACAACAATTCAATTCTTGCAAATATGCTCGTAAAGAATCAGTACCCCTAAGAACCTTGAGATATAAATGTAATCTTTGCTGTTCATAATCATATACGGTTTTCATAACATCGTTTCTTGAAACTTTAACATCTTCAAGCGACAAATGAAAATACAAACTACTATGTTCGGGAGACGACAGTCTTTGTAAAAGTCTAACTTCTTTTTCTTCCATTGTTCTTCTAGACCCACCTGTTTTCCAGGAAAATTTAGGGAATAAGTCTTGTATTATTGTTAACATCAACTCGGGTTTCTTAGGATATACGCTTCTAAATATAGTTAGATGATTGCTTTTGTTTTCCTTTTGTTCTACACCTGAAATACCATCATAATAAGTCCCTGTCAACGCATATATGTTATCTCTAATCCAGTTATATATTTCCGGAGCAGCGATTTGTAAAGTGGTTATGCATAACAAATCAACCCAATTGGTTTCAGAATGCATCAATTTATATTTTAATTTATATGCATTGACTATTCTATTAACATCTCTAATGCTATGCACAAATTCCGAAATACAATCTCTAAATATTATATTCCAATGGTCTTTATCAAATAAATCCTCAGCCGTATCAATTATAATTTTATCCAATTCACGAAAGAGCACTTTATGGACTTGATTCTTTTTTGCTTCAGGAACATCAAATGGAACTTGTATAATTTTTTCAAGATATTCTTCTCCGTCACACTTCTGTTCCTCACTCAAAGCTCTGACAACAACAGTTCGGTCAAACGAAAGTAAGTATATCATATTTGGGAAACCAGCAACAGAATTTACTAACTGAAAAATCATTCTTATCTGTTCGTTGTTAAGTCTATCAATATCATCAATTATTACTATTAATTTTTGATTTAATTCTCTTAAGATATTAATAACATTATTTTTTTGACTTTCTATGCTATCGAGTTTTTTTGCTTTTTCAGTAAAACCTTTCCCAAGGCCTTTAACTAATGGCTTTAAAAGTGCTATGTATTGCCCAGCAACTGGAATGTATTTTGTGTAATCAATAACGGAAGAATACTTTTCTATAGCTTCGCCAACAGAATTCAATTTTTTGCTATTTGATGGCTTATTAAGCGTTTGACATATTTCTTTAAAAAATTGTGATATAAGTTGGTTTTTATCAGAGTAATTCCAAGGGTTAAAGTTTATGATAATTGGTTTCTCATCTTCAGGCATATCTTGAGATTTTTTATTTATTTCCTGCACAACCATATGAAGTATTGAAGTTTTTCCGCAACCCCATTCGCCACACAAACTAATTGCAAAATTTTCAGTATCAGTATACGCTAAAATAGCATTGGCAAGTTCTTTCGAGAAAGTAGATCGGTTCAATAAATCTTCTTCAATTCTCTCAATGGGTTTATCTGTATTAAACATAATTTCACCTCGCATTTGTATTACATAGATTATACCATAATTGTCATTGAAACGCAATAAACTCCTTTTTGCACAAAAACTCCTTGCAACATTACATTTGCAAGGAGTTTAATAGTTAAGGTTCCTATTTAGTGCATAACCTTTTGCATATTATGGCGTAAGTTTGGCGTAAATTGGCGTATTTTTTAATTCTATCAATTCGTCAAACCCGCTATTTTACTGAACTTTTTTGATTTTTACTTATCCAACGGCTTCATTGTTGGGAAGAGCAATACATCGCGGATTGCGGAGGAATCAGTAAGGAGCATACACATACGGTCGATACCGAAGCCGATGCCGCCTGTGGGAGGCATACCGATTTCGAGTGCGTTCATAAAGTCTTCGTCTGTTGTGTTTGCTTCTTCATCGCCCTGGGCAAGCTGTTCTTCCTGTGCTTTGAAGCGTTCTCTCTGGTCGATGGAGTCGTTAAGTTCTGAATAAGCATTAGCCATTTCCCATCCGTTCATAAAGAACTCGAAACGTTCAACATATTCAGGATTTTCGGGCTTTTTCTTTGTAAGAGGAGAAATTTCTACGGGGTGGTCCATTACAAAGGTGGGCTGAATTAAATGTTCTTCTACGAACTCTTCAAAGAACAGATTCAAAATGTCGCCCTTCTTATGGCGTTCTTCATATTCGATATGATGCTCTTTTGCTGCGGCTCTTGCTTCTTCAAGCGTTTTGATTTCGTTAAAATCAACGCCTGAATATTTCTTTACAGCATCAAGCATTGTTATTCTTTCAAAGGGCTTGCCCAAATCCATTTCTATACCGTTGTAAACAATTTTGGTTGTTCCCAAAACTTCCTGTGCTACGTGGCGGTAGAGGTTTTCGGTCAAGTCCATCATGCCGTGATAGTCTGTATACGCCTGATAGAGTTCCATAAGTGTAAACTCGGGATTATGACGTGTGTCGAGTCCTTCGTTTCTGAAAACTCGTCCGATTTCGTAAACTCTTTCGAGTCCGCCTACGATAAGGCGTTTTAAGTAAAGTTCAAGCGAAATTCTGAGTTTGAAATCTTCGCTCAAAGCGTTAAAATGAGTTTCAAAGGGACGTGCTGCTGCACCGCCTGCATTTGAAACAAGCATGGGAGTTTCAACCTCTAAAAAGTCCTGTGCGTTCAAATAACTTCTTATTGCGGAAATGATTTTTGAACGCTTTATGAATGTGTCTTTTACCTCTGTGTTCATTATTAAATCAACATAACGCTGACGGTACTTTAAGTCAACATTGGTAAGGCCGTGGAACTTTTCGGGCAAGGGACGAAGTGATTTTGTAAGAAGCTTTACTTCTTCTGCCTTAATCGAAATTTCACCCATATGGGTTTTAAATACTGTACCACGAACGCCTACGATATCGCCGATGTCAAACTTTTTGAACTTCTGATAGGGTTCATCTCCTATTACATCTTTTCTTACATAGAGCTGAATTCTGCCTTCTCTGTCAGCTACATCGCAAAATGAAGCTTTACCCATTCCGCGTTTTGACATAATTCTGCCTGCAATACAAACCTCTTTTTCTTCCAAAGCTTCAAAGTTGTCTTTAACATCTTTTGAGGAATGGGTTCTGTCATACTTTACCTCGCGAAACGGGTCTTCCCCCGACTGCTGTAATTCGGCAAGTTTTTCTCTTCTTATTTTCAAAATCTCGTTTAAATCTTCAACGGGATTTACATTGTTATTTTCAGGCATATTGCCACCTCCAATGAATTTTCATAACATTTTACCACAAAAAAAACTTTTTGTCAATATTGACATATTAAAGCAAAAATTATATAATGATAAAAAAGGGGGATTTTTATGTATTTTATTGATAATTTCTCTCACGACCCCTGTTTTAATTTGGCACTTGAAGAGTATCTTTTATATAATAAAACCGAGCAATTTTGTATGCTTTGGCAAAATAGTTCTTCCATAATTGTTGGGAGAAGTCAGAACACTCTTTCGGAAATTTGCCGGGAGTACGTTTTAGAAAATAATATAAATGTTGTTCGGCGTATAACAGGCGGCGGCACTGTTTTTCACGATTTGGGCAACTTGAATTTTACCTATATAATCAATGGTGGCAAGTTTGGAGATTACTCAAGCTTTACTGCCTCTCTTATTGAATTTTTGGGAACTTTAGGCGTAAATGCTGACCTTTCGGGCAGAAATGACGTTTTGGTCGACCAAAAAAAGATTTCGGGCAATGCCCAGACAAAATACAAAAATCGCTTGCTTCACCATGGCACAATTCTTGTAAGTGCAGATATGTCGCACCTTGCGAAAGCACTTAACCCGAGCACGGAAAAGCTTGAGGCAAAAGGTGTGAAGTCGGTAAAAAGCCGTGTTGCAAATATAAATCAGTTTATTGATATTGATGTGAATTCTTTCAGAAAAGGCTTTAAAGAATTTTTAATTTCAAAAGAAAATACTGAAGAATACATTTTAACAGATGATGATATTAAGGCTGTTTTGGATTTAGCTGATTCAAAGTACAAAACTTATGAGTGGAATTTTGGGCAATCGCCCCGCTACACTTACCGTCAGACAAAAAAATTTGATGGAGGAAACATTGAATTATTACTTTCTGTTAAGAACGGCATTATTCTTGAGGCTGAAATTTTTGGCGATTTCTTTGTTTTGGGAGATATAAAAGATATTACTTCAAAGCTTTGCGGTGCAAGGCACTCTATAGAAGAAATTAAAAAGATTTTTTCCGAAGAAGAAATTTCTTCGTGTTTAGGTAATATTACATCAGATGAATTTTTAAGTTTATTTTAAGGAGGAAATAAAATGGAAAACTTTTTTGAAAATGTACGCGAAAAATTTTCGGGTGCGGCAAAATTTGCAGCTCAAAAATCAAACGAGCTTGTTGGTGTGACAAAAATAAAATTTGCTATTTCTGATGCCGAAGAGGATATTAAAAAGACAATGCGTGATATGGGCGAGCTTTTATATCAGGCATACAAGAACGAAGATGCTCCCGGCGAAGTTTTAGAAGAAAAGTGTAAGGCTATAGATATAAAGTATGACGAAATTGAGCAGTTACGCAGAAAGCTTGGCGAGATCAAAAATATGAAGGTTTGCTCTTATTGCGGCAAAGAGCTTGAGCGTGATGCTACATTCTGTTCAAAGTGTGGAGAAAGAGTTTAATCTTAATATTTCATTTAAAAAGGCGGTGTAAATTTTACACCGCCTTTTTGTTTTATCACAGTAAAAAAGCGTTGCACTAAACTGTGCAACGCTTTTAATTTTTAATTAGCCAAGTTCTGCAAAGTATTTAATTGTTCTAACCATCTGGCTTGTGTATGAATTTTCGTTATCATACCATGAAACAACCTGTACTTCATAAAGGTCGTCAGCAATTTTTGCTACCATTGTCTGTGTTGCATCGAAGAGTGAACCGTAACGGATACCGATAATATCAGATGAAACGATTTCGTCTTCATTGTAACCGAAGGATTCGGAAGCAGCAGCCTTCATAGCAGCGTTGATACCTTCTTTTGTAACGTCAGCGCCTTTTACAACTGCTGTAAGTATTGTTGTTGAACCTGTGGGAACGGGAACTCTCTGTGCAGCACCGATGAGTTTGCCGTTAAGTTCAGGAATAACAAGACCGATAGCCTTTGCAGCACCTGTTGAGTTAGGAACAATGTTTACAGCGCCTGCACGAGCACGACGAAGGTCGCCTTTACGATGAGGACCGTCCAAAATCATCTGGTCGCCTGTGTAAGCATGGATTGTAGCCATGATACCTGACTGAATGGGAGCATAGTCGTTCAAAGCTTTAGCCATAGGAGCCAAGCAGTTTGTTGTGCAGGAAGCAGCAGAAATAATCTGGTCATCCTTTGTTAATGTGTTTTCATTTACGCTGAAAACGATTGTCTTAAGGTCGTTGCCTGCGGGAGCAGAAATAACAACTTTCTTAGCACCTGCATCGATGTGAGCCTGTGACTTTTCTTTTGAGCAGTAGAAACCTGTACATTCAAGTACAACGTCTACATTAAGAGCACCCCAGGGGCATTCTTTAGCGTCTTTGATAGCGTAGATTTTAATTTCTTTGCCGTCAACTGTAATGCTGTCTTCGCCAGCTACAACTGTGTGACCGTCGTATCTGCCCTGTGAAGAGTCATACTTTAAAAGGTGAGCGAGCATCTTAGGATCTGTAAGATCGTTGATAGCTACTATCTCATAACCTTCTGCACCGAACATCTGACGGAATGCCAGACGACCGATACGTCCAAAACCGTTAATTGCAACTTTTACTGCCATAGTAAAAACCTCCAAAATAATTTTTTAATATATAAATATATTATTCTTCTACTGTGATGGTCTTGATAACAGGCTTTGTAACAGGTGTATCGCCATTTACAGGTGTACTTGCCAACTCATCAAGAAGTTCAAAACCTTCTGTCATCATACCAAATGCCGCATACTGACCGTCAAGATAATCAGCATCCTCGTGCATAATGAAGAACTGTGAGCTTGCACTGTTATAGTTCTGCGCACGGGCCATTGATATTACCCCTCTTACATGCTTTATGTTATTGTTAACACCATTTGCTGAAAATTCGCCTTTTATGTTCTGGTCGGAACCCCCCATACCTGTTCCAAGCGGGTCGCCGCCCTGAATCATAAATCCTTTAATGATTCTGTGGAAGGTAAGATTATCATAAAATCCTTCCTTTGCAAGTGTAACAAAGTTTGCAACTGTTATGGGAGCTTCGTCGGGATAAAGCTCAAACTTCATCTGTCTTCCGTCTTCCATTGTTATAGTTACCATAACTTTCTCTCCTTCGTCATAAACTATTTGAGGAGTGCTTATTACGTCCTCTTTTTGTTGTTTATTTTCTGTTTTTGTGTCGCTTTGTGTTGTTTTTACCGTTGTGCATGCCGCAATTGACATACAAAGCACAAAACACAAAACTACTATAAGCAGTTTTTTCATATTCTGCCACTCCTTTTTTACTCTCAGCGAAATATTATATCACGCATCAAAGATTTTTTCAAGTATTTTTTTATGCCTCAAAATTTTCTGTTAAGAGCAAGGCTGTTTCCGAATCGTTTTTAATGTAATAGGATATATTGTTTATATATTTTGCCTCACCGGGGAGTGTTTGTATATTAAGAGATGATGTGCCTATTTTTTGCGCCTGCACAGCGATATCTGTTATATCTCCTATTTTCATATTGCTTCTTACGCTTTCTGTTACGCTATCGTATACGTCGGGGATTTTTGTTATATATTCAAATCTTAACTTCTGTCTTAAAAATTCCTTTATAAAGTCCTGCTGAACACCTATTCTCTGCAGATCGCCCCCTGCATAATCTCCCCTGAAGCGTACAATGCCTTCGGCCTTCTTACCGTCAAGTACCTGAAACCCTTTTTGTATATGAATTGACAGGTTCTGGTATGGGTCTTCGTAATCAAAGTTACGGGGAACGTCATACTCAACTCCGCCAAGAATGTCTACAATTTCCCTGAACGCTTTTACATTGAATACCGCATAATAGTGTATAGGCTGGTCATTAGTTAAGTCTTTTACTGTGTTTATAAGAACCTCTTCCCTGTTATAGTCGTTTGCAACAGCGTATCCGTACACAGAATTTATTTTTCTGTATGCACCGCCTACATACACTCTTGTATCTCTGGGAATTGAAAGCACATTAAGCTTTTCTTTTTCGGGGTTTATGTTTACAAGCATAATAACGTCGGTATTATATCCCACTTCATCAATGCCGACCATAAGTATATTTATACGTCCGTCAGGCGAAGGAGGGTCAATTGCCTGTCCATGCTCGCCAACGCTGAACGGCGAAACAGCTACCCTTGCAACAAGCACACCACTGCCTATTGCAACAAGAGTTAATATTACAAAAAGTACTTTTGTCCATTTATTTTTCATTTTTTATCTCCGAAATTTATAAAACATACACTTTTAGCAAAAAACTAAAAGCCTACTGCACTCTGCAATAGGCTTTTTGGTGGAGGGGGGTGGATTCGGACCACCGAAGTCAGTGACAACAGATTTACAGTCTGCCCCCTTTGGCCGCTCGGGAACCCCTCCGTATCATGGAGCTGGTGATGGGATTCGAACCCGCGACCTGCTGATTACAAATCAGCTGCTCTACCTGTTGAGCTACACCAGCGTTTCTGACACGAGTGATATGATATCACATTTTTTTTACAAAGTCAATAACTTTTTTAAAAAATTTTTATTTTTTTGCCTATATGCAGTTTTTTCTATATTTAACTTTGCCTTTTTTTCGTTTTTTAGTATATCATTTATTTGTTTTTTTTGCAACAATTATTTATTTTTGTTAATTTTTTGTTTACACAATACTGCTTGACATATTGTCATGTTTAACTTATAATGTAATATATTACATATATATTTTCTGAAAGGTGTTGTTTTTGCTTGGGAGTACAGGACTTTTTAATAAAAGAAGCCTATGTTGCTTTTATATCAATGCTTCCCATAGTTGAATTGCGAGGTGCTATTCCAATTGGTGCAGGGCTTGGTCTTCCTCTTTTGCCCACCTATATTGTGTCGGTAATTGCAAACTGTATCCCGGTTCCGTTTATACTCTGGCTTGCAAAACCCGTAATTCGCTTTCTTAAACAAACAAAGCTTTTAGCTCCTTTGGCAGAAAGATTTGAGCGTAAAGCCGAACAAAACCGAGAAAAAATAATGAAGTATACTTCCTTTGCACTTTTTTTATTTGTTGCTATTCCTCTCCCCGGCACAGGTGCATGGACCGGCAGTATAATCGCCTCAATTTTAGAGGTTCGGCCAAAATATGCTATTCCTGCAATATGCTTTGGGGTTTTGGGTGCAGGTATTATTATGAGTTGTGGCACAGGGATTGTGCAATGGATTATTAACTTATTCTAAAGAAAGAGATTGATTTTTTATGAACAGAAAATTTTTTACATCAGAATCAGTAACAGAAGGACATCCAGATAAGATATGCGACCAAATTTCAGACAATATCCTGGACGCAATTTTGGAAAATGATAAATTTGCCCGTGTAGCTTGCGAAACCACGGCCACCACAGGGCTTATTCTTGTAATGGGCGAAATAACTACCTCCTGCTATGTTGATATCCCCTCTATCGTTCGCAAAACTGTGCGTGATATTGGATACACAAGTTCGGAGGCGGGCTTTGACTGCGAAACATGTGCGGTTTTATCGAGCATACATGAGCAATCGGGCGATATTTCGATGGGTGTTGACAACGAGGGTGCAGGCGACCAGGGACTTATGTTCGGATATGCATGTGACGAAACGCCCGAGCTTATGCCTCTTCCCATTTCTCTTGCACACCGTCTTGCAAAAAGACTTACCGATGTAAGACGCGACGGCACTCTTCCTTATCTGCGCCCCGACGGAAAAAGCCAGGTTACGATAGAATATGACGGCGATACGCCTGTTCGTTGTGAAGCGGTTGTTATTTCGTCACAACATTCAGAAGATGTTTCAACCGAACAGATTCGCGAAGATATAATCAAATATGTAATAAAAGAAGTTGTTCCCGAAAATCTTATTGACGACAATACAAAAATATTTGTAAATCCCACGGGAAGATTTGTTATAGGCGGTCCTTGCGGTGATTCAGGTCTTACAGGCAGAAAAATAATTGTAGACACCTATGGCGGATATGCACGTCACGGCGGCGGTGCTTTTTCGGGCAAGGATGCTACAAAGGTTGACCGTTCGGCAAGCTATATGGCTCGTTACGTTGCAAAAAATATTGTTGCTTCGGGCGTTGCTAAAAAGTGTGAAGTTCAGCTTGCTTATGCAATAGGTGTTGCAGATCCTGTTTCTGTAAGAGTTGACTCTTTTGGTACTTCAGAGTACAGTGACACTCTTCTTGCAGAGGCAGTTTGCAAAATTTTTGATTTTAAACCAATGGCTATTATTGAAAAATTAGGTCTTCGCAACCCCGTTTTCGGCAAAACTGCCGCTTACGGACATTTTGGAAGAAATGAGTTTTCCTGGGAAAAAACCGATATGACCGACAAAATACTTGAGGCACTTCAAAAGTAACATAGACAACCACTTTGACATATAGTGTCAAAAAAAGGTGGTGAAGTTTATGCAAACTTATATTGTATCGGCAATTTTATCGCTTGTACTTATCTGTCTTGTCTTTTTACTGATGCGTCAGTTGAAAATAGCAACAAACCTTCCTGTCAAAATAATAATTGATGCAGAAAATAAGCCCGGTGCGGCAGAAAAAGCTGCTATGGCTGCAAGGCTTGCAGCTGACAGATATTTTGATAATGCTGAAATATTTATCCTGAATGTTCCGGAGAGTGAACAAACTCTTATTCACACAGCCTACGGAATAAAATCTTTATAGGAGCTTTTTACTGTGAACGAAATAATTGAAGGTATTGTTTCTGAAATAATATATTCAAATGAATCAAACGGCTACATCGTCTGCGACATTGACGCAGACGGTGTTCTTATTACTTTGGTCGGAAATATGCCAGGTCTTGTTTGCGGCGAAAATATAAGGGTTGAAGGGAAAAGAGTTTGTCACCCTGAATACGGCGAGCAAATAAAAGTTATTTCATACGAAAAAGTTCTGCCCTCAACCGAGGGGCAAATTCTTTTATACCTTTCTTCGGGAATAATACGGGGTATAGGTCCCGCTACTGCCGTAAAAATAGTAAACAAATTCGGAACAAAAGCACTTGACGTTATACGTGACAATCCAAAAGAGCTTGCAACTGTGCGTGGTATAAGCCTTGACAAGGCATACAAAATGCAGCGTTCTTTTTTGGACAAGCAGGTTCTTCAGGGAATTATAATGTTCCTTGCCGAATATGAAATAACAGCAAACTTCGCTATAAAGGTTTATAATAAATTCGGACTTTCCTCTGTTTCAAAAATAAAGGAAAACCCTTACAGTCTTTGCCAGATACATGGTATAGGTTTTAAAAGTGCTGATAAAATTGCTATGAAGATAGGAATAGAATTAACAGATTCCGAAAGACTCAAAAATGGTATTTTATATGTTCTTTCCCAATATGCCGCAAATGGAGACAGCTGTCTTCCTCATGCTTTGCTTGTAAAAAATTCAGCAAGCATTTTATCAGCTGATGAACTTTTAATCGAAAATGCAATTACTACTCTTCTTTTTGAGGGTAAGCTCCGTCAGTTTTCGGGAAACTTATATCTTCCCCATATTTTTCTTGCAGAGCAGGAGGCCGCCCGCAGACTTTGCGTTTTGGCAAGCGAAAAGCACGACCCGCTTGAAATAGAAAAATCGGCACACATTTTTTCGAGTGCCAGTGAAAAAATAACTTTGTCAGACGAGCAAATAAGTGCCTGCCGCACAGTTACAAGCTATGGTGCTTCTGTTATAACGGGCGGACCGGGCACAGGTAAAACCACTATAGTAAATGCTATTATTTACACACTTTTGAAAGCAAACAAACGTGTTGCTCTTTGTGCCCCCACAGGCAGAGCGGCGAAAAAACTTTCGGAAGTGTGCGGAATTGAGGCTAAAACCATACACCGCTTGCTTGAAATAAACTTTTCAGGAGAGGATGACGTTCAGTCTTTTGCACGAAATTCTCTTTATCCTCTTGAAGAAGATGTTGTTTTGGTAGACGAAATGAGTATGGTAGATATAGTTTTAATGAACTCTCTTCTTTCTGCTTTAAAGCCGGGTGCTCAAATTATAATGATAGGCGATGCAGACCAGCTTCCTTCGGTTGGTGCCGGAAATGTTTTAAGCGATATTGTCCAAAGCAAGGTAGTTCCTGTTTGCTTTTTAACCCATATTTACCGTCAGGCGGCAGAAAGTCTTATAGTAGTTAATGCCCACAAAATAAACAGAGGCGAAAAACCAATAACAGACGATAAAACGAAGGATTTCTTTTTTATAAAGAAAAACTCTGCAGAGGAAATACGCAACGAAATAATGAGCATATATTCCACAAGGCTTAAAAAAACTTACGGGTTTAATCCTTTTTCAGATATACAGATTATAACCCCGTCAAGAAAAACTCTGCTTGGTGTTTTAGAGCTTAACCGAGAAATACAAAAGGTATTAAATCCTCCTTCCAAAGAAAAATCGGAAAAGATTGTGGGTGCAATTACCTTCAGGGAAGGCGATAAGGTAATGCAGACAAAAAATAATTATGATATAAAATGGGAAAGTCCCGGAGCCGAAGGAGAAGGTGTTTTTAACGGAGATATAGGTGTTATTCAGCTTATAAACTTTAAAACCGCCCAGATGCACATTCTTTTTGACGGCGAAAGACTTGTAAAATACCCATTTGATAATTTAGGAGATCTGGAGCAGGCTTATGCTGTAACGGTGCACAAAAGCCAGGGCAGTGAATTCAATGCTGTTATTATTCCCCTTTTCTCGTGTGCCCCTCAGCTTCTAAACCGCAACCTTTTATACACGGCTCTTACAAGAGCAAAGCGTCTTGCCATCTTTGTGGGCAGGGAGGACATCCTTGAAACCATGATTAAAAACAAAAAACATTCTATCAGATTTTCATCGTTAAAAGAACGTTTGGAGTTGATTTTTAGTGCTTGATTTTTTCAGAAAGATTCTTTCCTTTGTTTTCCCTGTGAAATGTATTTGTTGCGAAAAAGAGCTGGACACTCCCTATCTGCGTATTTGCAAAGATTGTTTTGAAAAGCAGAAAGCCAAAGTGCATAACAAATGCGTAAAATGCTCAACTCCTCTTGATGCAGTATACGGCGATATGCTGTGCAGGCGTTGCCGTAAAAAACGTTATTTTGATAAAGTAATATCTCCTTTTTTATATAAAGACCAAATTAAAAGAGCTTTGATACGTTATAAATTCTATGGCAGAAAATCTTATGCCCGCACCTTTGCTTCATGCATATTTTTAGAACTTAACAAGTTTCCCGAAATTTATGATTGTATTGATGCGGTTACTTTTGTTCCCATTCATCCTATAAGACTTGGTACAAGGGGATATAATCAATCAGAGCTTATTGCGGAATATATCTCGGAAATGGCGGGTTTTCCCCTTTTAAAAACCTTAAAGTGCACAAGATATTCAAAGCCCTTATCAAAGCAACAGCACAAAAACAGATCAAATATTGTAAAAGGTCTTTTTAAGAATTTAAAAAATGTAAATACGCAAGGTTTAAACATTCTTCTTGTTGACGATGTTATAACAACAGGCGCAACTCTTTCGGAGTGTGCCCGCATGCTTAAAAATGCAGGTACCAAAAAGATTTTCTGCGTTACTGTTTGCGCTACTCCCAAATACTGATAAATTTAGCATACAAAGGGTTAGAAAATGAGAGATAAGATTTTAGATTTCATTCACTCGCTAAACGTCAGCGAGGTCAAAATTGCAAAAAGAGAAGATTTTGCAGACTCGTTTGCAAAATCTTCAATAGTATGTCTTTTCCCCTACAAAACTTCTCATAACGAAAAGGGAAATATTTCGCTTTATGCCCGAAGCTATGATTATCACATCATAGTAAGAAGCTATCTTGAAAAAATTGAAGAGTATATAAAATCTCTTGCTCCTTACTGCAAAACACAGATTTTTGTTGATACGGGCGGAGGCGGAGACAGAAAAACTGCCCTTTGTTCGGGAGTTGGGTTTTTAGGAAAAAACGGATTGGTTATAAATCAAAAATACGGTTCGTATGTGTTTATAGGATATATTGATACAGACCTTGAACTGAAAGCAGATTCCCCTTTAAAAACATCTTGTATGGGCTGTGACAGATGCAAAAAAGCCTGTCCCGGAAATGTTTTTGAAAATAATGATTTTACAAAATGTGCCTCTCATATTTCGCAAAAAAAAGGCGAGCTTTTGCCTTTTGAAGAAGATATTATATTGAAAAGCGGTTTTTTATGGGGCTGTGACGTTTGTCAGGATGTTTGCCCGCACAATAAAAATGCCAAGCTTACGCCTCTTCCAGAATTTTATACTGACAGAATTTTAAATCTTAATTTTTCGGACGTAAGCCAAAACTTTAACAAAAAATATTCAGGCTACGCTTTTTCCTTTAGGGGAAAAAATGTGCTTGTAAGAAATACAAAGCTTTTTGAAAAAGATTTTTAAGGAGGATTTTTTTATGGATGTTTTTGTAGAGTACATTGTAAGAAAAGAAAAAGGATTTAAAGAATATGCCTATATAGTACTTGTTCTTTTGGCTGTTTTGGCAATGTTTTTTGTCATTATTCCTTTTATTGCAGGTTTTATAGGAAATATTCTTATTGTTATAAGCGCTCTTTATATAGGCACGCTTTATCTTGCTTACTTTGGTATTATTTATCAAAATGTTGAATATGAATATATTCTTACTGAAAACTATATTGACATTGATATAATTCTGGGAAGAAGAAAGAGAAAAAGGCTTTTAAGCCTTGATTGCAAAGACTTTGAAGTATTAGCCCCTGCAAACAGCGGCGGATATATAAAAGAATACAAATATAACAGACTTTTGGACGTTTCTGCATACCGTGAAAATCCCAGAAACTATTTTGCAATTTTTGAAAGAGACGGCGAAACAATTTGTGTTGTTTTTGAGCCAAACGAAACAATGCTTAAAAACATAAAAAAAATCATTCCCAGCAAGGTGACTTTAGATGAAAACATATAGAATTGTAAGTGCCCAAGAATCACGCAGACTTGATATGGCGGCAATAGATTTAGGACTTCCCGGTGCGGTTTTAATGGAAAATGCAGCAAATGCCTGTGTTTGCGAAATATTAAAGGAAAATCCTTCTTCGGTTTTGGTTTTTTGCGGAAAAGGTTCAAACGGCGGCGACGGATTTGCCATTGCAAGAAAGCTTTTCTTGCAAAAAATTGATGTAACTGTTATAACTTTAGCTGATAGTTTTTCGGGCGATGCCAAAATGAATTTTGACGTTTTAAAAAGACTTGGCGTTCCCATTTTGTCATTTGACAAAAATCAAATTTACAAGGCTGATGTTATTGTGGATGCTATTTTGGGAACAGGTATTAACGGAGATGTATGCGGAATTTACAAAGATGCAATAGAATGTATAAATTCCCTTTCTTCATTTGTTTTGGCGGTTGATATTCCAAGCGGTATAAATGCCGATACAGGCAGAGTTTGTTCGGTTGCCGTAAAGGCAGATAAAACTGTTACTTTTGCTTTTCCAAAGCTTGGTATTTATTCTCCTTTATCTGCTGATTTTGTGGGAGAAAGGGTAGTTGCAGATATCTCTGTCCCAGATATTTTTGGAAGTTTAAAAAGATTTTTAACGGGAGAAGAAATTTTAAAGGAAGCTTTCCCTAAAAAAAGCATAGCTTCACACAAGGGCGATATGGGAAGAGTTTCGGTAATAGGCGGTTCGGCAGGTATGGCAGGTGCACCGTATATGACTTCAAGTGCCGCTCTTCGTACTGGTGCAGGGCTTGTAACATGTGTTGTCCCTGAAGAAATTATGCCTGCTATGATGGAAAAGCTTACGGGAGCTATGTGCAGCACTTCTCTCCCCGAAAAATCCGACTCCATAGCAATAGGTTGCGGTATGGGAAATACCGAAAAAACATTTGAAACTGTTAAAAATATTCTTGAAACCTATTCGGGAAATCTTATAATAGATGCCGATGCTTTAAATGCAATAAGCAAAAAAACCGATATTTTAAAAAATACAAAGGCTCGTGTAATAATCACTCCGCACATTGGCGAAATGGCAAAACTTACAGGCCTTTCGCCCGAATATATTACCGAAAACAGGGTTTGTGTAGCAGAAGACTTCTCGAAAGAATATAATGTTATAACGGTTCTTAAGGGAGCCTATACAGTTATAGCTTCAAAGAAAAGCGAAACATATATAAATCCCATTGGATGTCCTTGCCTTGCAAAAGGCGGAAGCGGCGATATTTTGCTTGGTATAATTGCTGCTCTTTCGGCAAGATGCGATGCTTTGCTTGCGGCTAGGGCGGGTGTTTATCTGCACTCTCTTACAGGCGTAGCCTGTGCTGAAAAATATGGGGAATACTGTGCAAATCCCGATGATATTATTGATTGCATCAAAGATATTTTCTGAAAAATCTGCCTTTTTGTGTATGAGGAACTTGATTTTTGTGCAAAATAATTACAAAACTTAAGTTTTTTTCTACATACCGGAAACGGTTACAGAAAATACATTTGACGCAAAACGGCGCATGGTTTATAATTTTATTTAGATTATACTGTGAAAATCTGATGTTTTCCCGAAAACATAGTAAGGGGCGTGGTCGTTTTGCCGGAAAATAAAAAAATAACTGTAAATATGTCTGAAGAATTGTTGTCGGAAATAGATTTGCTTACCGATAACAAAAACAGAAGCGAATTTATGCGAAATGCTGCTATGCATTATATAAAGCTTAAGCGCCGAATGAATATGCATAAAGAGCTTAAAGACGGATATGAAAAAATGGGCGATATCAATTTGGATATCGCAAAAGAATGGGAAGCGGCTGATTTAAAGCTACTTTCTGATTACGAAAAAAAAATATCGGAAAATTAACAGATTTAGCGGAGTGTGATTGGGTGATTGTGAAACGTGGCGACATCTATTACGCAGATTTAAGTCCTGTAATAGGGTCGGAACAGGGCGGTGTAAGACCTGTGCTTATTGTCCAAAACGATGTTGGTAATAAATACAGTCCTACCGTTATTGTTTGTGCAATTACAAGTCAGATAAATAAGGCGAAGTTGCCTACACACATTGAAATAGATGCTAAAGAATACGGACTTGTAAAGGATTCTGTAATACTTGCAGAACAGGTCCGCACCGTTGATAAAAGACGGCTTCGGGAACGAATAGGGCATCTTGATAAAATTTTAATGGACAAAGTAAACGATGCTTTGAGCATAAGTTTGGGAATAGGATAAGATATATGAGTATATTTGGATTAACTTTAAGGAAATTAAGGGAACAGGCTAATCTTTCTTTGGAAGAAGTTGCAAGAGAACTCTCGGTAAGCCGTAGTTTTTTAAGAAATATTGAAAACGGCTATATAGAAACAAATGACGAGTTTTCTGAAAAAGCCGCTCGTTTCTTTAATGTTACTGAAAGTTATCTTACTGCCTCTGTTGGCGGATTTGAGCCTGCTTTTTTGCCTAAAGGTTACTGCTGTATAAATGTTTTTACATCGCAGGCTATTGAATCGGGCGTTTTATGCGAAAAAGACATAATTGACAGAATTGTTGTGCAGACCTCTGATGAGCATGAGGACTACATAGCTATGACAGTAAAAAATAATCTTATGTCGGCAAGCCGTATATTTGAGGGCGATACTGTTGTAATTTCACGCAGAAGTATTGCAGACAACGGCGATATTTGCCTTATTTCTTTTCCTGACGAAAGTGTTGATTTAAGAAAATTTTACCGCGACGGCACCAAGGTTACCCTTTTTACTGATTCTATTGAAGGGAATCTGCCGTCCATTACATATGATATTTCAAATTCCGGGTACAAGGTTTTAGGAAAAATTGTAAAGCTTATCGCAAACATATAAATTTTATGTATTTAAAATAAGTTCAACTAAACTTTCTGCTACGAGGCGGGCGCAAAGCTCCGCCTCTTTTTGTGTGTTTCCGTTTGCCCCTATTTCTATTAAAAGGGCGCAGTCAGAAAGGTGGGAATTAAATCTTTCTTTCCTGACTCCTATCGGTCTTGCAAGGTTTGGATATTTTTTGTTCATTATCTCCTGCAAAGAAAGTGCTGCCCTTAAGTTTCGTTGCCAGTTTGGATTATAAAGCCCCGATGCATCTGTTCCTACTACCAAAAGCACCTGTGCGCATTTTTCTCCGTTTATTTCGCACACGGGCTTTAAATATCCTTCATCTCCCCCTATGGCATCACGATGTATATCGAGTACTATGCCTATCTTTGGATTTTTTGCTATTTCTTGCTGTGCGCTTTCAAGCGACCGCTCATACGAACCGCTGTACGAGGGATAATCGTGCACCGTTTTATTGTGGGTTACATCTATTCCACCGCTTTTTAAGGTTTTTTCCATAACAGATCCTATTGCTATCATATTATGCGCGTTATCCTGTGTGCGATAAGAATCGCTTGCCACATATTCATATCCCTGCGATGGAGTGTATGCTTCGCCTGTATGGGTATGCAAAATGAGTACACTTTTTGAAAGTGGTTTTAAAGGCGTTGACAAAAGCTCGTTTACATTTATATTGTATCCGCTGTCGTTATCTATCTGAATACTGTTTGCATTTTGGTTTTTTATTGTTACTTCTGTGCCCTCTTCTGCCGTAAAGTACTTTTGTTCTTCTTTTTTTTGCGGTATTGTATGTCTTACAGGTGCTGCACTTGCTATAATCTTTAAGGGCGAAAAGGGGGAATTGCTCCTGTTTTGCAAAAGCGAATTCTCTGCAAGGCAAAGACAAGGCGGAATATTCAAGGTTATTCCCACAAAAAATCCTGCAATAAAAAGTATAATAACAAGAGCATTGATTATATTCTGTTTTTTTAATATATAAAAGTGTTTCATATCGAGTTTGTCCTTTCTTTAAAAAGTATTATAAAAAACTTTTTTTATGATAATAAACTTAATTTATTTTATTTTTTTTAAGTGTTGACATAGCTTATTTTATAATATATAATAATGTATTGAATAATTATTTTATGAAAGGAAGATTTATACTATGAACAGAGTTTACAATTTTTCGGCAGGTCCCTCTATGCTTCCCGTTCCCGTACTTGAAAAAGCTCAGGCAGAAATGCTTGATTACAACGGCTCGGGCATGAGTGTTATGGAGATGAGTCATCGCTCCCCTGTTTACGACGCTATAATAAAACAAACAGAAGCTGATTTCAGACTTCTTATGAATATTCCTGACAATTATAAGGTTTTATTCCTTCAGGGCGGTGCTTCAACTCAATTTGCCGCAATTCCTTTAAACCTTATGAAAAATAAAAAGGCTGACTATATTGTTTCAGGTCAGTTCTCGGGAAAAGCTTTTAAAGAAGCTAAAAAATACGGCGATGCAAAATGTATTGCTACTTCAGAAGATAAAACCTTCAGCTACATACCCGAAATTACTCCCGATATGGTAAGAGACGATGCTGACTATGTTCACATCTGCTACAACAACACAATTTTCGGCACAAAATATGCTGAAGTTCCCAATGTAGGCGACAAGATTTTGGTTGCTGATATGTCATCCTGCATTACAAGCGAACCCGTTGACGTTACAAAGTTTGGTGTTATTTATGCAGGCGCGCAGAAGAATATGGCTCCTGCAGGTCTTACTGTTGTTATTATCCGTGAAGACCTTTTAGGCAACGCTCGCGAAGACATCCCCACAATGCTTGATTATAAAACATTGGCTGACAATGATTCTATGTATAACACACCCCCCTGCTACGCTATTTACATTGCAGGTCTTGTTTATAAGTGGGCACTCGAAAACGGCGGTCTTACCGCTATGAAGGAAAGAAACGAAAAGAAGGCTAATCTTCTTTACGATTTCCTTGATTCTTCAAGTCTTTTCAAGGCTACTGCTGAAAAGAAATACCGTTCAATGATGAATGTTTGCTTTGTTACAGGCGATGCTGAACTTGACAAAAAGTTCTGCAAAGAAGCCAGCGAAGCAGGTTTTGTTAACTTAAAGGGACATCGTTCTGTTGGCGGTATGAGAGCAAGCATTTACAATGCTATGCCTGTGGAAGGTGTAGAAGCCCTGGTTGACTTTATGAAAAAATTTGAAGCTGAAAATAAGTGAGGTCTGAATTATGTATAACATAAAAACTCTTAATAAAATTGCTGCTTGCGGTTTGAAATATTTTTGTTCTGACTGTTACACAGTAAGCGACGATTGTGAAAATCCTGACGGCATTGTTTTAAGAAGCTTTTCCATGCATGATATGGAGCTTCCCGAAAACTTGAAGGCTGTTGCCCGTGCAGGTGCCGGCACAAACAACATTCCTATTGACAAATGTTCTGAAAAGGGTATTGTTGTTTTTAACACTCCCGGTGCAAACGCAAATGCTGTAAAAGAACTTACCATAGCAGGTCTTTTCCTTGCTTCAAGAAATATCGTTGACGGTATTTCCTGGGCTAAAACTTTAAAAGGTCAGGGCGCAGAAGTTGGCAAGTTAGTTGAAAAAGGCAAGTCAAACTACGCAGGTGGCGAAGTTGAAGGCAAAAAGCTTGTTGTTTTAGGTCTTGGCGCCATTGGTATTATGGTTGCAAATACTGCTTATCATCTTGGCATGGACGTTGTAGGTTATGACCCTTATATTTCGGTTAAAGCGGCTTTGAGTTTGAACCGCCATGTTGAAATTATAAATGATTTGAAACAGGCTCTTTCGGATGCTGATTTTATTTCAATCCACGTTCCTCTTATGGATTCAACACGCGGAATGATTGGCGAAGATGCTATTTTAGCTATGAAAGACGGTGTTAAAATATTAAACTTTGCAAGAGGCGAGCTTGTTGATAACGATGCACTCAAAAAGGCTTTGGAAGAAGGCAAGGTTTCTGTTTATGTTACAGACTTCCCTAATGACGAAGTTTTGGGCATGAACAACGTTATTGCTATTCCTCATCTTGGTGCTTCAACTCAGGAATCCGAAGATAACTGTGCTGTTATGGCTTCCAAACAGATGATTGATTATCTTGAAAACGGAAACATCGTAAACTCAGTTAACTTCCCTCATTGCGAAATGGTACGCGATGATAATATTGGCACAAGAATTACCATTGCTCACAAAAATGTTCCCAATATGCTTGCACAGTTCTTAAATGTTATAGGGGATACAAATATTCACAATATGACAAATAAGAGCAAAGGCGATTTAGCTTACACAATTATCGACCTTGAAAAAGATATTGAGGGCATTGAAAATTCTTTAAATGCTATCGGCGATGTTTTAAAGGTTAGAGTAATAAAATAATTTAAGGGTGGCTTTTAAAGCCACCTTTTGCTTGATTTGAGGTGCATAAAATGGATATAAGATATGATAAAAGATTACCCGATATGTTAAGAAACGTTGAAATTATTCCGGATTTTACAAAAACCTCGGGAGGTTCTGTGCTTATAAAATGGGGTAATACTCATGTTCTTTGCACGGCTTTGCTTGACGATGCAACAGCAGGCTTTTTAGAGGGCACGGGCAAAGGCTGGCTTACGGCTGAATATTCTATGCTCCCTTCCTCCACTCCCTCAAGAAAAAAAAGAGAGGTTTTGAAGCCTGATTCACGCTCTACCGAAATAAAAAGGCTTATAGGCAGATGTCTTCGTCACGCTGTTGACATGGAAATATTGGGCGAAAAAACCGTTTGGATTGACTGTGATGTTTTGCAGGCCGACGGAGGCACAAGAACTGCTTCTATTACAGGTGCTTATGTGGCACTTTGTTTAGGAGTTAAAAAGTGGATTTCGGAAGGCAGACTCGAAAAGAATCCTGTTATTCATTCTGTTTCGGCAGTATCGGTAGGAATATGCGAGGGCACTCCCCTGCTTGACCTTTGCTACAAGGAAGATTCTTCTGCCGAAGTTGACATGAATGTTTGTATGGACGAAGAAGGCTCGTTTATAGAAATTCAGGGTACAGGGGAAGGCAGAGCTTTTTCGAAAGATGAGTTATCTTCTCTTTTAGAACTTGCCGAGCTTGGAAACAAACAGTTAATGGATTTACAAAAGCACATACTGAAATAACGGTTAAAAAATCAGTTCTTACGAACTGATTTTTAATTTCCTAATAATTCTTTTTTTGTTCACAGTTTTTACATATTTTTATTTTATAATATTAGCATAATTTTAAAATCCGGAGGATGTTATGAAACTTTTAGAAAAAATTTTGCCACAGAAAAATGAAGGAAAAAAATTTTTTACTAAAAAAAGAGTAATTATTTTTTCTGCAGTTATTTTATTCGTTTTGCTGGCTGTTTTGGCAATCAGATTTTTAGCTCCTGATAAACCTGCAATCGAAATTACCGTTTCCGACTACAAGGTATCAAAAGGAAATATAACTTCAAGTATAACGGGTACTGCTACCATAAATCCCAAAGACTCGTATGAAATTACCTCTTTAGTTAGCGGTACGGTTCTTTCGGCTGATTTTGAAGAGGGTGACGAGGTTTCTGAAGGCGACCTTTTATATACTATTGACAGCTCGGACATTGCGAATAATGTCGAACGTGCAAAATTGAACTACGAAACTGCTTTGGAAGACCAGACAAATCTTAATGTAACGTCAAATTACTCCGGCGTAATTTCAAAGGTGTATGTTTCGGAGGGTGATGAGATCAATAAAGGCTCTGTTATTGCTGATATAATAGACGAAAAAAATCTTAAAATAGAAATTCCGTTTAATGAAAATGATGCCGAATATATACATGCAGGTGATACAGCTACTCTTTCGGTTGTAGGTACGGGGTCTGTTCTTTACGGAAATGTAGTGAAGATTTCAAACAATTCTCTTATAAAAGACGGATATTCCGTTGTAAAGTATGTTACGGTAAATGTTACTTCCCCAGGTACTCTTACAGATAAAAATAAGGCTACCGCTATTATAAACGGCAAAGCCTGCAATGATGCAGGTGCTTTTGAGTATATTACCAATACTCAGATTACAGCAAAAAGTCAGGGCAAAGTTGAAAAACTTTATATAAGCCGTGGCGACACGGTTTTAAAAGGACAGAGTGTTGCTCTTCTTTCGTCGGATTCTATAAAAAAATCGGTAAAAACTGCATCTATGTCTTTGAATGATGCCACAGCTGCTCTTGAAGATTATAATATAACTGCTCCCATTTCGGGTACGGTTATTTCTAAAATTATAAAGGTGGGAGATAATCTTGATACTTCTTCCTTTAATTCTACAATGGCTATTATATATGATATGTCATATCTTACTTTTGATATAAGCATTGATGAGCTTGACATTCAAAACATAAAAAAGGGACAGGAAGTTATTGTTACCTCCGATGCTGCAGAAGGTGTTACATATAAGGGCATTGTTGACAAGGTAAGTATTGTTGGTACAACTTCAAGCGGTGTAACCGTTTACCCTGTTACAGTAAATATTTATGAATTTGATGACAGACTTTTGCCCGGTATGAATGTAAATGCCGAAATTATTATAGAAAGTGCAAGCGATGTTCTTTTAGTCCCTGTAACAGCTGTTAACAGAGGAAATACAGTTTATGTAAAAGATTCTTCTGCAAAAGCTGATAAAGAAGGTAACTTAAACGGTTACAGACTTGTTCGTGTTGTTTTAGGGGCTTCGGATTCAGATAACGTTGAAATAAAAGACGGACTTTCTGAAGGAGATTTAGTAAGAATTGAAACTATTAAAAATACAGGTATGCAAATAAATTCTATGCTTGACAAGGGGATGAACAGTATCTCAGGCGGTGGCATGGGCGGTATGCCAAGCGGTGGTATGGGCAGCATGCCAGGCGGCGGTATGAGCGGTATGCCAAGTGGCAGAGGAGGTAACAGATAATATGCCTCTTATAGAATTTAAAGACGTATATAAAATATATAATATGGGAGACAGCGAGGTTTTTGCTGCAAATGGAATATCATTCAGTATTGACAAAGGAGAATTTGTTGCCATTGTAGGACAGCCGGGAAGGGAGGCAACCACCTGTATGAATATTATAGGTTGTCTTGACGTACCAACCAGAGGACAGTATTTTCTTGACGGCACGGATGTTGGCACTCTAAACGATAACAGTCTTGCCGAAATAAGAAACAAAATGCTAGGGTTTATTTTTCAGCAATATAATCTTATACCAAAGCTTTCTGTTTTGGAAAATGTAAAGCTTCCGCTTTTATATGCAGGATTATCGGACTCAGTACAGACAGAACGTGCTAAAGCTGCTCTTTGTGCAGTAGGTCTTGAGGATAAAATTAAAAATCTGCCCTCACAGCTTTCGGGCGGTCAGCAACAAAGAGTTTCTATTGCAAGAGCTTTGGCAGGCAATCCTTCTGTAATTCTGGCCGACGAACCAACAGGGGCTCTTGATTCACAAACAGGGGCAGAAGTTATTGAATTTTTAAAAATTTTACATAGTACGGGAAACACAATTGTTTTAATTACTCACGATAATTCCATTGCGGCAAAAGCGGAAAGAGTTATAAGACTTTTTGATGGTAAGGTTGTGTTTGACGGTCCCGCTTTAGAAGATAAGCTTATTAAAAGAAGTCTTGAACTTGGTGCAGGAGGTGATTCTGCATGAAAACAGGTAAAACCTTTCTAATGGCTTTTGACAGCATTTTAAAAAATAAAATGCGTTCATTTTTAACAATGCTTGGCATTTTAATTGGTGTTATGGCTGTTATTACTCTTGTAAGCGTTATGGACGGTGTTACAGGTGAAGTAACAGATATTTTTGAAAATATGGGCACAAATATTGTAACTGTTAACATAACCGGTCGAGGCGGTAACCGTTCGGTAACTCCTGAAGATTTCTATTCACTTACAGAAGAGCACCCTGACCTTATTTCTATGATTTCCCCTTCTGTTACTGTTTCGGGGACTGTTCGGGCAAGATATGCTACCGACACTTTAAAAAGTTCCGTAAAAGGGGTAAGCGAAGATTATCAGGAAATAGGCAAAATTGAAACTCAAAACGGCAGATTTTTAAGCTATATTGATATTGCAGCAAGAAATAAAATCTGTGTTGTGGGTTCTTACCTTAATTCTGAAATTTTTAACAACAATGCAGTAGGGCAGACAGTTAAAATAAATAACGAAATTTTTGAGATTGTTGGCGTTTTGAAGGAAATTTCAGACTCATCAGAAGGTACAAGCGATGACAGTATATACATTCCTTATACTTCGGCATTAAAGCTTAACAATTCCTCTGTTGTTACAAGCTACAGCATTGCTGCTGCAAATGATAATGTTGTAGAAAAAGCTGTTGATGTTATTAAAGAAATGCTTCTTGATATATTTGAATATGAGGATTTTTATTCTGTTATAAGTATGAAGGAACTTTTATCTCAATTTAACTCTATTATTGACACTTTAAAGGCGGCACTCGTTTGTATTGCGGGAATTTCGCTTTTAGTAGGCGGTGTAGGTATTATGAATATAATGCTTGTTTCGGTAACCGAAAGAACAAGGGAAATAGGTATCAGAAAATCTCTTGGTGCCAAAAGGCGGGACATTTTGTCACAATTTGTTATTGAAGCAGGAGTTATAAGCAGCTTAGGCGGTCTTATTGGTATTCTTTTAGGAGCAGCTCTTTCCTTTATAGCGGGAAAAGCTTTGTCTCTTACGATTACCCCTACTTTTTCAGCTGTATTTGTTGCTTTCAGCGTTTCGGTTGCTATTGGAATTATTTTTGGTTTTCTGCCTGCAAAAAAAGCAGCGAAGCTTAATCCTATTGACGCATTGCGTTATGAATGAGGTGTTTAGATGAAAAAATTATTATGTGTGATACTTTGTGTTTTAATGCTCTTTTCTTTAGGCGTTTGCTGCTTAGCAGACGATAACGGAGCTATTTCACTTTTATATGAACTTAATATTATGAAAGGTGACCCCGATGGAAATTTAAGACTCGACGATTATGTTTCAAGAGCTGAATTCACTAAAATGGCTGTTGCTTCGTCGGAATACAGAAACTCGGTTGCCACAGGTCTTTTGGTTTCGCCTTTTTCAGACGTTCCCTACACTCATTGGGCAGCACCTTATATTATGGCGGCAATGTCGAACTCGCTTTGCACAGGTTATCTTGATGCAACCTTCCGCCCCGACAACCTTGTAAATCTTGAAGAGGCTGTTACCATTATGCTTAAGGTTTTAGGATATACTGACGAATCTTTCGGCATATCATGGCCGTACGGTCAGATGGGGCTTGCAAACAACCTTGAAATCACAGAAAATGTAACAGCAAATGTGGGTGACTTTTTAACAAGACGTCAGGTTGCAACTTTAATTTACAACACTTTAAACACAAACAAAAAAAATTCGGGAACAAAGCTTGTTTCATCCTTTGACTGCAATTTGATTGAAGATGTAATTTTAATTGCTACAAACCGTGAAGATAACACCCTTGGTACGGGAAAGGTTGTTACAAGCAACGGCACGTACTACATAAAATCAGACTTTGACTATTCAAAAGTAGGAAGATGCGGTACTGCAATTATAAAAAACGGTGACACACTTGTTTCGTTTGTTCCCTCAAATCAGAATGTAAAAGAATATACAGTTTCTTCAACTGTTGGTTCTGATCTTGTTTTAAACGGGGATTTACTTGACTTTTCGGATAATCTTATTGTATACTATAAATCAGGAAAAGTAAGCTATGAAAATGCTGTTACACAGGCAAGTAAAGGCGATACCTTCCTTGTTTTTTCGGATGAACGTGCCTCGTTGCAGTATGCTATGTTGAAAGGAAGCTCTTCTCCTGAGATTTCAGTTCTTGACAAATTTACTGTTTACTCGGTTGTTGGAAACTCTATTGTAACATATAAAGACGGCAAAACGGGAGAACTTTCTCTTACCGATTCAACTACCGCTTATAACGAAAATCAGAAGACAACTTATTCTGCAATAAAAAATATTATATCTCTTGGCGACACCGTTTTTGTAAAGTACAATCAGGCTGGCGATATCGACTATATAAGCTACCAGAAAGGCGAGATGAAGGGACCTGTTACGGTTATGTCGCTACAGACTTTAGCTGATTTTGATTTAAACTCTTCAAGCGTGTTTATGAAAAACGGCTCAAAGGTTTCAAAATCCGAAATAACCTTGAATGACATAGTTTATTACTCAAAAGACCTTAATATGGTGCTTGCTTATTCAAAAAAAATCACAGGCATATACCAGAATGCTTCGCCAAACCGTGATTCTTTAACAAGTGTTACTGTTTCGGGTACTTCCTACAAAATTGAAAGTGTTAAAGCTTTTAACAAATTGTCTTCGGGCGGTATATTTGAATACGGCGACACTGTTACACTTCTTTTAGGAAAAGACGGTGAGGTTGCCGACGTTATTTCTCCCGAAAACACTGTGCTTTACGGATATCTTACAGGGACAGGAACTGATGAATTTACAGATCCCGATTTAAATAAATACACCAGCAACTATTTTACTTTAGTTACTCCTGAAGGAAACAGTTATAAATATGCTTCAAAATCAAATTATTCCAACCTTAAAAATTCTGTTGTAAAGGTGACATTCTCGGATTCTCTGGCTTATGCCACATCTTTTTCGGAGCAAAAAAATCTTTACGGTACTTTTAACTGGAATAACCGTTTGCTTGACAGCGGAAATTCAGAGTCTGACCACGTTCTGGCAAACAATGTAAATATTCTTGATGTTTCCACAACATCTTCTGCAAATGCAGGTCTTTATACCACGGTTTTTCCAAAAAGACTTGACGGGGTACACCTTTCATCGGGCAATATTTTATTTGCCGGATTCAATTCACAAAACGAAATTGACACTCTTATTGTAAAAAATATTACAGGCGATATGTATTCGTACGGCGTGCTTATTGACTCAAACACCACAAACAGCGGTATGAATGTTTCGGGCAATTATACTTATATGGTTGGAAGTCAGCAGAAAAGTTTTGCCACACAGGGTTCAGCTTACAACACAGGAAAGAATCAGGGCGTTCAGCTTGAAATAAGCCCTACAGGTTCTGTTTTGGGAATGACTGCTCTTGCAAAAACTCAGGGTGTTGCAAAAAATTTAAGCGCTGCTTTGTTTGAAACATCCACAAATATCTACAAAGTGAGCGATACTGTTTCGGTTTATAAAAGAAGTTTCTCTGACGGCTACTCTTTAATTCCGCTTACTGACCTTATTGAAAATATAGATTTATATTCTGTAACGGGATACTATGATACAAATTCAAACGGTGGCAGTCGCATAAGAGTTATTGTTGCCACGGTTAAATAATACATAAGAAAAAAGAAAGAGAGAGATTTTTGTGAAATATTTTGTTTTGTTTAATCCTATATCGTGTGCCGGGCAGGGTAAAGCAAAAGCTTTTGAAATTAAGAAGTTCTTACCCGAAACCGATATTGACTTTTTAGATATGACAGAAATTTTTGATTATAATTCATTTTTTAATACTCTCTCTTTTGGTGACTCGATAGTTGTTTGCGGTGGTGACGGCACTTTAAATCGCTTTATTAACTCGATTGATGTTCTTCCGAAAAATGACATCCTTTATTTCGCAACGGGAAGCGGGAACGATTTTTTGCACGACCTTGATTTTAAGGCAGGCTGTGCTCCCTTTTCGGTAAAAAAGTATATTGAAAATTTACCCATTACTATCATTAAAGGAAAGATATACAGATTTTTAAACAATGTAGGTATTGGTATGGACGGATACTGTTGCCTTGAAGGCGAAAGGTTGCGTTCTTTGGGCAAAAAGAATAAAAACTATACTTTTATTGCACTGAAAGCTTTGTTATATGCTTTTAAGCCTTGTAATGCCAAGGTTTTGGTTGACGGAAAACATTTCGAATACAAGCGTGTATGGCTTGCACCTACAATGAACCCACGTTACTTTGGCGGCGGTATGATGATTGCTCCTATGCAGGAAAGACTTAACGGCGAAAAAAGCGTTTCTCTTATTTTAGCTCATAACTGCAACCGTTTTCAGCTTCTTCCTGTTTTTGCTACTGTTTTTAAGGGCAAGCATATGAAATTTAAAAAGCTTATAGCATGTCATCAGGGACACGAAATTTCGGTTGTGTTTGATAAATCGGTTCCTTTAGAGATTGACGGCGAAGTAATTACAGATGTTTCAGAATACAAGGTAACCCCCGCAAAAAAGGCAGTAATAATTTAAAAAGAATATATTAAACGGCAGTGTTTTACACTGCCGTTTTTTGTGCTTTATGATGTTTACATAAATAAGCATAATACTATGGGCAAGAAGATTGCCGGGATATAATCCATAACCTTTATTTTTGTAAGGTTTAACATATTAAGTGCAAGTCCTACTATGATAATATAGCCTACACAACTCATTTCGGCTATAACTGTATTACTTAAAACAGGCGACAAAAATGATGCCAAAAGAACTATACTTCCCTGATAAATAAAAAGAGGTACTGCAGAAAACGCAACGCCTATCCCGAATTGAGATGTTAGAATAATTGCAGAGGTAAAATCAATGAGCGATTTTGTATATATTGTACTATGGTCTCCTGTAAGTCCGCTTTGAAGCGAGCCTACAATTGACATTGCTCCAACACAAAAAAGAAGGGTTGAGGTTACAAAACCTTCGGCTATTGAAGATTCTCCGCTATGCGAAATCTTTTCCTGAAGTTTATTACCCAGGTCATGTATTCTTTCGTCAAGCTTTAAAAGTGAGCCTATTATTGCTCCTATTACCATTGCAACAATGAGCATAAGAGAGTTTTGTCCCGAAAGGGCACCCGATATTCCTATATACATAACACAAAGGGCAAGCCCGTTCATTATTGTATTGCTTAAGCTTTTTGGCAATCCTTTTTTAAATAAAAGCCCCAGCATACTGCCTGCTAAGACCGCTATTACGTTTACTATTGTTCCAAGCATTCTTTTGTCTCCTTGTTTATCATGGCAGCTGCCTCTTTATATTTTTCGTATCCGTATAAAGTGTTTATCGCATCTAAAAGAGCGTGAGTTGATATGCGTTTCGGAAGAGACAGAATCTTTGAAAGTTCAATTCTTCTTTCCTTGCTGTTTTTTGCTCCGCACAGCATATCTTCATAAAAATCGGTAAGGGTAACGGGATTTATGCTTTTTTGCTCGTTATCCCCTAAAACTTTTGCTCCTGATGCTATTATTGCATTCTTTATAATTTCGGGGTTTACTCCCTCAACTCCCAAAAAACCCTCTTTTGACGGCCTTGCTTTGCGTTTTTCCTTTCCTTTTATATCAGGAATATAGGCATGCAAAACTCTTCCCTCGTGCACAAAGCCTTTTATATGATTTCGGATTAAAAAACCCGCACGGTCGGAATCGGTAAAAACTATTATACCACAATTTTTGGCAAGGTCTTTTATGTATTCTTTCTTTTCTTTGTCTGAAAACAAAGAAAAACCGCCAACTGTGATGACGGTTGCCGAAAGAATGGAATCCAGTTTTATTTTGTCGTAGGTTCCTTCAACTATAATTGCTTCTTTTACTTTCATACATAAAATTTTGGGCGGGGCAAATGCCCCGCACTTTATTCTTCCTCTGCTTCTATTATTCCGTAGTTTCCGTCTTTTCTTTTATATACAACGCTTGTTAAATTGTCTTTATCCGATTTGAAGATATAAAACTCGTGTCCCAAAAGGTTCATTTGCAAAATAGCTTCCTCTGCACTCATAGGTTTTACCGAGTGGCGTTTGCTTTTGATTATATTAAATTCCTTTTCTTCTTCAAAAGCTTCGCTCTCCTGTTTTACAAATGCTGTTTCCCTAAGGCGTTTTTCAAGCCTTGTTTTGTTCTTTCTTATCTGTCGTTCAATAAGGTCTGAAATTCTGTCTATGGCAACAATGGCATCGGTATTAGTTTCTTCTGCCCTGTAAATCATTCCTCTATGATAGATTGTTGCTTCAACAGTAATTTTGCCTTTGCTTTCGGAAACGGTTATGCGCGCATCGGCATTATCATCAAAAAATTTGTCAAGCTTTGAAAGTTGTTTGTCAACTGCCGTTTTTATGCGCTCGCTAACTTCAATTTTTCTTCCTACAAATGTTGTTTTCATAATATGCTCTCCTTTAACAATTTTTATAAAAAGCTTTCGCTTTTTTACTTTTAAAGAAGGGCAGTTTTAAAAAGTCAATCTTTGAACCCGTATTTTTCTTTTATTACATAAAGAGGTCTGCCCTTCGCTTCATCAAATATTCTTGAAATATATGCACCGACAATGCTTATGGACAGAAGAATGAATCCGTCAAGTATATAGGATATTGCTTTTTGTATATCTCCGTATCCGAAAAATGCAGATATAAGATACAAAACGGCACCTATGATAACCAAGGTTCCCAATACTCCGGGCAGTTTTAAGGGTTTATATGAAAACGACATAAGTCCGTCTTCTGCAAGCTTTAACATTTTTTTAAGAGTATATTCTGTTTTTCCTGCAAATCTCTCTTCTCTTACAAATTCAAGCGGGTACTGTGAAAAGCCTGTCCACGCAGAAAGTCCTCTTAAATATCTGTTATGCTCACGGCTTTGTCTCATAACGTCGCATACCTTTTTATCAAGAAGTCTGAAATCTCCCGCATTTTCGGGAATTTCAACCTCGGTAAGACTGTTCAAGATTTTATAAAATACTGCGGCTGTTGCTTTTTTGAAAAAGGTTTCGCCTTTCCTTTTTGTGCGTTTGCCGTAAACTATTTCATATCCCTCACGCCATTTTTCTATCATTTTAGGGATAAGTTCTGGCGGGTCTTGAAGGTCTGCATCTATTATAACTACTGCATCTCCCTTTGCATGGTCAATCCCTGCACTTACCGCCGTCTGATGTCCGAAGTTTCTTGAAAAAGATATAAGTTTTATTCTGTTATCCTTATCCGCGATTTCCTTTGCCATTGGCACGGTTTTATCGCGACTGCCGTCGTTTACAAAAATTATTTCGTATTCTTCTTCCGAAAGCACCAAAGTAAGTCTTCTGTATGTTTCGTTAATTACTTTTTCCTCATTAAAAAGAGGAACTATGACTGATATCATTGGAGTATCCCTTTCGTTTTCTCTGCCTTTTTAAAGGCTTTTTCTCTTTGTACTTTCATTTTATCATGAAACTATGACAAAATAATTACTAATTTAAATATTTTTCTTTAAATTTCCAAAAGCTGCGAACACAAAGTTTCTATCCCAAGGGTTGGTTTTATAAGTCCCAGTTTTATTCTGTAATCTGCGTCCTGTATAAGCTCTATTGCCTTTGCAAAATCTTCAAGCTTTGCTCCCGATGCAAGATTTATATATTTTTTTGCCAAAAATGTGCCTGGAAGTTTAAGCTCTGCTGCCACTTTGTCTTGAGGCATTCTGTCTGCTAAAAGTGCCGCTGCTTTATATACGCTTAAATATGCAGAGGCTATTATGTAAAGAAGTCTCACTGCATCTGTTTGCATTGCAAAAAGCTCGTACAAGGCTTCAAAGCTCTTTTTTCTATCGCCTTTTATAAGTGCATCGGTCAAAATGTACTCGGCACTCATAAACTCGCGTACCAAAACGGCATCGATTTCTTTCTTGGTAATGGTATCTTTATCTTCGATATACGCCGAAAGTTTGTCAAGCGACGCTATAACAGAATACATATCATTTCCCACTACGTCTAAAAGATATTCCATATCGGCGGGCGATATTTTCTTTTTTCTTTTTGTTAAATCCTTTGATATGTAAAGCTTTATTTCGGCCCGTGTTCTTTTTTCGCATTCAACCGAAACTCCGTTTTTAGAAAATGCTTTATAGGCAGCATTTCTTTTATCAAACTTGTCTTCATTTAATATTATATAAAGGTAGTCAGGCATATCGGAAAAAATGTCTGCCGCAGGTATTTGCGAGCCGGAAAAAATGCCCGTATCCTTTAAGTATACAACCTTTTTATCGCTCATCAAAGGAGGAGTGAGCACTGCTCCCTCAAAATCTTCTGCTGAAACAGACCCGTCAAACTCAACATAGTTAAAGCAGGCCGTATCCTTTTGTATAAGAAGTTCTTTTATTTTTGATATATAGTGATTTTTAAGAAAGCTCTCTTCCCCGAAAAAGTGATACAAACTTGCAGGCTTTTTCTCGGAAAGCTGTTTCTTCATCTGTTCATAGCTCATATTTTATACATTCCTTTGCAAAGTGAGCTTTATAAGCTGTTTTTGATTAAACTGCATACATACCGTTCCGCTGATTTGCGGATTTATAAATTTTAAATGTTTTAAATTAAAATTCTTACCTCCGTCGTTTGTTACAACGGCTAGAGGCGAGGCTTCCATAACAAATCGTTCACTGTTTTTGTCGCCTGTACTTCCTTTTGGCAAAAACAGAATGTCACATTTATAAAGGTATGGTTCAATTTTTTCTGGAATTCCTCCCGAAAACAGTATTTCTTTTTCGCCAAATTTAAGACGAAAACTATTAAAATCACTGTCTTGTGTTACTGTTATTTTTATCTTGTCAAAGTAGTATGCCTGATAATTTTTTACAAAAACTGTTTCAATATTATTTTTCGCCGCACACTCCATAATTTCCTTCTTATAATTACCCACACTTTGTTCATTTATAAAAAGTTTTTCTATGTATCCTTCTTCCATAAGATATGGGTATGCTCCGCATCTGTCAACATCGGGCTTTGTTATAAAAGCGTTTACACTTTTTATTCTTTTTTGTTTTAAGTGAGATATAATTTTATTTTCGGGAGCAAGAGAGTATGGCGAGCCACCGCCGTCAATCAGTATACTGCTTTTTTGACATTCAATTAAAGCTCCTCCACTCCCTTTTGTGTCAAAAAATGTAACCTGGACTTTTGGGAAGGCTGTCCCTGTTAAAATGTTTATCAAAATAAGGCTTGCTAAAACAAATGCTGAAACTTTTGTGAACGTTTTCTTTTTCTTTACCGCAAAATATACAAAACACAAAAAAGTAAAGAAAATAAGTATGCCAAATGCATCAGGTCTGTTTACCGAGACTACTGCATAGGGAATATTTGCAAAAAACTGTGCCAAAAATCTTATAAGTAACGCTGACACATTTACACAAAGGGCAATAATTTTTGCCAAAGGATTAAAAAAAGAGAAGGCTATAAGCAAAACTCCTCCCCACATAACATAGGGAACAATAAAAAAGATAATAAGATTTGTAGCAGTGCCTATAAGAGATACCGACGAAAATTCCATAATACATATAGGAAATATTCCTATCTGGGCTGCCAGAGATGTTGAGAGTATACTGTTTAGGTTTGGAGGGATAATTTTATCCATAACATTATACAAAGGCTTTGCAAAAAGAAGAAGAGAAAGTGTTGCCATTGCCGATAGCTGCAAAGATATGTCAAAAAGAGCAAATGGATTAAAAATAAGTATTATAAGCATTGCAAGGGAAAGGGAATAAAGTCCCGTTTCTTCTCTTCTTAACAGGTTTGCTGTAAAGCACAAGGTTATCATAATTGCAGACCTTACTGCCGACATAGGTGCACCCGTTACCATTACAAACATCCATATTACCGCAATATAAAAAATTATCGACAGTACTCGTCTTTTTATTTTGAAAATTCCTAGAAAGTTCATTAAAATCGTTAAGAGGATGCCTATGTGCATTCCCGAAACAGCTATAATGTGAGCTATACCGCTTTGGCGAAAGTTTGTATATATTTCGTCAGGAAGACGTGTTCTGTCACCTGTTATCATTCCTTTTACTATCTGGTTTTCGGGATATGATATATACTTTTCAATCACGGAATTTGCATACATTTTTATTTTATATGCCATATCAGTTACACGCCACCATTTTATGTCGCTATCAAGAATTTGTATGTTTTCTGACTCTGTAAATCCCGAAAGATTTATATTTTGCGATGCATAATAACGCTCATAGTCAAAGTCGCTTGATTTTGAATTATAATCAGATATCTCGGCATTTACTTTTACTATATCGCCATAAGAATATGAAGGCTCATCTTG
>JAZNQL010000050.1:0-10757 GCA_045590155.1 Clostridia bacterium
CTTGTAATAACAGGTCCTAATACAGGCGGTAAGACAGTATCATTAAAAACTTTAGGACTTTTTACAATAATGACCCAGGCAGGACTTCATATTCCGGCAAAAGAAGGCTCGAAAATAGCGGTTTTTGAAAAAGTTTTTGCCGATATAGGCGACGAGCAAAGCATAGAACAATCCCTTTCAACCTTCTCTGCACATATGGTCAATATTGTAAATATTATTAGAAATGTTGATTCCTCTTCGCTTGTTTTGTTTGATGAACTTGGAGCAGGAACCGACCCAACAGAGGGAGCAGCCCTTGCCGGAGCAATACTTTTGGATGTAATGAGCAAAGGCGCAAAAATTGCAGCAACAACCCATTACAGCGAAATAAAGCTTCTGGCACTTTCGACTGAAAGAATTGAAAATGCCGCCTGCGAGTTTGACGTTGAAAAGCTTTGCCCCACATACAGACTCTTGGTTGGAGCTCTTGGCAGAAGTAATGCCTTTGCCATAGCTTCAAGACTTGGCATGGATAATTATATAATAGAAAATGCAAAAAATACTATATCAAGCCAGAAAATAGAGTTTGAAGATATTGTAAATAAAATCGAAGAAATGGGGCAAAAAGCCGAAAAAAACCGAGACGAAACCGAGCGTGCACGCCTTGCTGCCGAGCAATTCCGTAAGGAACTTGAAGCAGAGCGTGCAAAAATAGAAAAAGAAAAACAGAAGATAATGGACAATGCAAGACAGGAAGCAAAACGTCTTGTAACTAACGCAAAAAAAGAAATAGAGGAAGAAATAAAAGAAATAAAAGCTATTTCCGCAAAAGAGCGTGTAAAGGCGCTCGAAGAAGCAAAAAGCAAGCTTAAAGCTAAAGAAAATATATTAAGCGACCAGCTTTATGACAGTACAGTAAAAACAGTAAAAGGGAACCTTAAAGCTTCTGATGTAAAACCGGGATGCGAAGTATTTGTAAATCTTATGCAAAAGAAGGGCACCGCATTAGCAAAACCCGATAAAGACGGAAATTTAGAGGTTCAGGTAGGAATTATAAAACTCCGTACCAATATAAGCGACTTATCAAAGGTTGAAGATAATAATGTCCAAAAAGTTGTGCGTGACTTTAAAAAGTCAAGAACAAACATAAAACTCGAAGCAGTAAAACCCGAAATAGATCTTCGCGGAATGGCACTTGACGAAGCAAGTCTTGTAATGGATAAATATATCGACGATGCCGTTTTAGCACATTTAAGTGTAGTAACAATAGTTCATGGTAAAGGCACCGGGATATTAAGAAACGGCTTGCAGGAAGATTTAAAAAGACATCCTTCGGTAAAAAGCTTTCGTGACGGTAAGTACGGAGAAGGAGAAAACGGAGTTACAATAGTTGAATTAAAGTAAGGGGCGTATTAAAAATGAACAAAAAATACAGAGTAACAGGCATGAGCTGTGCTGCCTGCTCTGCAGCAGTTGAAAGAGGAGTTTCGGCAATAGACTCGGTTAAAAGCTGTAACGTAAACCTTGTTGCAAAATCGTTAAGTGTTGAATTTGACGATATAAAAACAGAAAAGATAATATTCAAAACAGTAAAGGATTTGGGTTATGGCATAGAGCATTGGGATAATGAAGTAAAAGAAGAGGATTTATCCTCTGTAAAAACAAAACTTGTTGTGTCTCTTTGCTTTGCATTTATAGTATTTTATACAGCAATGTCGCATATGCTTTATCTTCCCATGCCCCAAGTTTTAAGTATGGAAAAATATCCTTTGCGCTTTGCACTTTTGCAGTTTATTTGCACAATACCTGTGCTTTTTGCAGGCAAAGCCTTTTTTGTAAGAGGAACAAAGGCACTTTTTCATAAAAACCCTAATATGGACACGCTTATTTCAATAGGAACTATAAGTGCGTTTATATATAGCGTTATATCCACAGTTAAAATTTTTTCAGGTAATATTCATTTTGTTCACAATCTTTATTTTGAATCGGCAGCAGTTGTAATAGCTCTTGTAATGCTTGGTAAGTTTTTGGAAGCAAAATCCAAAAACAAAACCACGCAAAACATAAGAGATCTTATGAATCTTATCCCCAAAACGGCAATTATCTTAAAAGATGGGGAAGAGTTTGAAATATCGGTTGACAAAATAAAAAAAGGCGATTTGATAAGGATAAAACCCGGCGAGCGTATAGCAGTAGACGGAGAAATACAAACAGGCGAAACAAGTCTTGACGAAGCACACTTAACAGGCGAAAGTCTGCCCGTTTTTAAAGAAGTGGGAGATAAAGTGTTTGGCGGAAGTATGAACCGCGACGGAAGCATTGTAATAAAAGCAACCAAAGTGGGAGAAAATACAGTTTTATCTTCAATAATTGAAATAGTACAACAAGCACAAAGCAAAAAAGCACCCATTGCACGCATGGCAGATAAAATATCAGGAGTATTTGTTCCCTGTGTTATGATTGTTGCACTTATAACACTTATTTTGCATCTTGCAATTTCGCAAGAAGCAGGCAAAGCTCTCACAGCTTTTGTATCTGTGCTTGTAATTGCGTGTCCTTGTTCACTTGGACTTGCAACCCCTGTTGCAATAATGTGTGCGACTGGCAGAGGAGCAGAAGACGGCATACTCATAAAAAGCGGAGAAGCACTTGAAAATGCTTGTCATGCAAACACGGTAGTCTTTGACAAAACAGGAACTCTTACAAAAGGGGAGCCTGAAGTCTGCGGAATTTTTGCTTTTGAAGGATATGACGAAGAAACAGTATTAACATTATGTGCCTCGGCAGAAAAACTTTCCGAGCATCCTTTGGCACAGGCAATAGTTTCGGCAGCAGAAGAAAAAAATTTAAAAATAAAAGAAGCAAGCGAGTTTATTGCAATAGCGGGCAAAGGAATAAAAGCAGTTATAGAAGGTAACGAAATAATCGCAGGCAACGAAAGACTTATGAAAGAATATAACATAGACCTTTCTTCTGTAAAAGAATGTGTAAATGATATTCAGAATAAAGGAGAAACCTTAATATATCTTTCGTGCAACAGAAAAATTGCAGGCATAACTTCACTTTCCGATGTAATTAAAGAGGATTCAAGACAAACAGTAGAAAAACTTCAAAAAATGGGAATTGAAGTTATGATGATAACAGGGGACAATAAATTAACTGCAAAAGCCATAGCAGAGAAAGCTGGAATAAAAAATGTCCTCTCTGAGGTTTTACCCGAAAGAAAGGCTTTAGAGATTGAAAAACTTAAAAAAGAAGGTAAAAATGTAATAATGGTAGGCGACGGTATAAATGACGCTCCGGCACTTGTAACTGCCGATACCGCAATAGCAATAGGAACAGGAGCCGATGTTGCACTTGACAGTGCCGACATTGTTTTATCAGGCAAAAATCTTTCTGGAGTTTATAAGGCAATACGTTTAAGCCGCATGACAATTAAAAATATAAAACAAAATCTTTTTTGGGCGTTTGCCTATAATACAATATGTATACCATTTGCGGCATTTGGATTTTTAAATCCAATGTTTGCAGGTGCGGCAATGGCTGCATCGTCGATATGTGTTGTAACAAATGCATTAAGACTCAGAAAAATAAAATACTGATAGACATTTATATAAAAATGTGGTAAAATAGTATATAAATATAAAACAAAGGAAAATAATATGAGAACTTTTGCTGAATATACCGATATTTTTTCAAAACTTTTGCGCGGTATTTTTTACAGAGGAAGATTTTATTCCTGCGGTAAAATGTTGAGAGTAGGAAAAGGCGTAAGAGTTTTAAAGAAAAACTGCAAAATTGAAATAGGAGATAAAGTACAGCTTCACAGAGGAGTAAAACTTTCTGCATGGGGGACTGACGGACAAGCCTCTATAAAAATAGGTAACGGCACCGCAATAGGAGACAGGACTGAAATTCATGCAGGACAAAGTGTAATAATTGGTAACGATACCGTTATAAGCTGGGATTGCAATATTTTAGACAGAGACTATCACAAACTTTGCAGTGAGACAGAAATTATAAAACCTGTAAGCATTGGCAACAATGTATGGATAGGTTGCAATGTTCTTATATTAAAAGGCGTAAAAATAGGGGACGGTGCAGTAGTTGGAGCAGGAAGTGTTGTAACAAAGGACGTACCCGAAAAAGCGCTTGTTGCCGGCAATCCTGCAAAAATTATAAAAGAAAATGTAGAGTGGAGACAGTAATGAAAAAAAATAATACTGCAGGCTCAATAAGCTATGTAATGATAATAATGATTCTTGCAAGAGTGCTTTCTTTGGTAAGTGTGCAGATATATATGTCTTTTTTCGGTACAGAAAGTGTGGAAATGAATATATATTCGTACGCTATATCTCTGCCAAACATTATCTTTAATTGTTTTGGAACAGCACTTGGAACTGTTGTAATTCCTATATATTCAGGTTATATAGCACAAAAAGATACTTTGAATGCTAAAAAATTCGGCGACAATCTTATAACTATTACCGTTGTTTTAACATCAGCACTTATACTTATAGGAATTTTACTTTCGCCCATAATACCAAAATTTACAGCTTTTAAAGATAACGGATACAGCTTTGCGGTAAAGGCAATTATGATAATGATGCCCGTAATGCTTTTTTACGGACTCAATTATATATTTCAGGGAATATTGCAGTCACACGGCAAATACGGCTGGCCCGCATTTGTAAGCGTTCCAAGCAGTCTTGTGGTAATAGCTTATGTATTTTTGCTTGGCGATAAGTACGGAATAACAGGTCTTCTGATAGCCACCCTAATAGGATTAAGCCTTCAGGCTCTAATACTTATACCGCCTATTTATAAAACAAGTTACAGATATACCCCGTCACTAAAATTTCGTGACCCCGACATTATAAATGCCGCAAAAATGTCAGTACCAGTATTACTGGGCGTTTCGGCATATCAGATAAATATGTTCTATAATGTTACCATGATAGCAAATTTTGAAGGTATGGTAACCCTGCTTACATATGTGCAGAATATAGTTTTATATATGGTTTTAGCTTTCGTTTACTCAATAACGGCAGTAATTTATCCAAAGCTTTCAGCTTTTGCCGCAACAGGAGATATGAAGGAGTATAAAAACACTCTTGGCAGCATTTTAACAACTGTTATGTATCTTTTAATTCCTATGACAGTAGGTCTTATAGCAGTAAAAGGAGAGCTTTTGGAGCTTATAACAAAATGGGGTAAAATAACAAGCGAAAATGTTTTTGTTGCTTCAAAGCTTCTGGCTATGTATTCAATAGGAATTTTAGGTATAGGCTTAAAAGAAATACTTGACCGTGCTTTTTATGCACTTAAAAAGACTGCCCTTCCCGCAATAAACGGATTTATAATAATGGCAGTAAACATAATTTTAAGTCTTATTCTTATAAAGTTCATTGGACCTTACGGAATACCGCTTGCATATTCTGTTGCATCGCTTACAGGCATGGTTATACTGATGATTATGCTGAGGAGTAATATAGGCAACTTTATCGAAAATTTTTGGACTAATCTTATAAAAAGTGTATCGGCTACTGTAATAATGCTTGCAGCGGTACTTTTAATAAACAAATTTGCGGCATTGCCTGGAGAGAGCATTTTAGTACGTCTTATAAATCTTGCTATGCCATGCATTGCAGGTGTGCTTGTGTACGGAATAATGCTTATAATATTTAAAGCACCAATTTTAAAGAGGATGAAAAAATGAAAAAACTTATTTCGGGAATATGTTATATATTTTATTATTGCTTTGCAAGGCATCTTCCTTGTTCGGATTTGCCATACAGTTTTTTTTCAAAGTACATAAGAAGATTCTTTGTCCGCGGAATGGTAGACAAATGCGGAAAAAATGTAAATATAGAACACGGGGCATTTTTGGCCTCGGGTAAGGGAATAGAAATAGGCGATAATTCAGGGCTCGGGCTTAATTGCCGTGTAACAGGACCTTTAAAAATAGGAAACGATGTTATGATGGGCCCTTCAGTTATGATATTTACTCAAAATCACGAAACGCAGGACCTTACTATTCCTATGAGACTGCAAACAGCACCAAAGTTTGGGGTTACAATAGGAAACGATGTATGGCTTGGTGCAAATGCAATGATAATGCCGGGGGTAAAAATAGGTAACGGTTGCATTATAGCAGCAGGTGCCGTGGTAACAAAAGATGTTCCGGATTATGCTGTGGTAGGCGGAAATCCGGCTAAAATTATAAAAATGAGAACGGAGAGAAAAATATGAAAATACTTTACATGATAAACCATGCAGGCAAAGCAGGCGCAGAAAAATATGTATTAAATCTTGCAAAGGCGTATAAAGACAGAGCGGAGTGCTTCTTTGTTTATAACGAAGAAGGCTTGCTTTTAGAACAAATGAAGGAAGAAGGGATTCCTACTTTCTGGGTAAAAATGAGAAATCCGTTTGACCTTGATGCTGCAAAAAAAATAGCAAAAATCTGTGATGAAAACGATATTGATATCATTCACACTCACTTCCCGCGTGAAAATTATATAGCAATTTTATCAAGACTTTTCAGAAAAAAAACCAAAGTTATTTATACCTGCCACTTAACTTTAAAAACCAATTTTCTTTGGAAAATATGCAATAAAATAATAACCAGACACAATGCAAAAATAATATCGGTTTGCAATAACGGTAAAGACCTTATGATTGGAAACGGCGTACCTGCCGATATAATAGAGGTTATATTCAATGGTCTTGAATATAAGGAAGAGGTAGACAGAACCTCAACAATAAGAGAAGAAATAGGAGTAGGGGAAGATACATTTGTCGCTACAACTTTAGCAAGATATCATATAGCAAAAGGACTTCCATACCTCGTTGATTCTATTGCCGAGCTTGAAAAAATAGCAAAACGTGACTTCCGCATCTTAATCGCGGGTGACGGAGAGCTTTTTGAAGAAATAAAGGAAAAAATACATTCTTTAGGTCTTGAAAATAAAATTTTACAGCTTGGGTTCAGACGTGATACACAAAACATTTTAAACGGTTCGGATATATTTATAAACTCTGCAAAATGTTTTGAAGCATTAAGCTTTGCAATACTTGAAGCTTTAGGAACAGGCCTTCCTGTAATAGCAACAGGCATAGGCGGAAATCCTGATATCATAAACGAAAAGACAGATTGCGGTTTTATAGTTGAGTACAACAATCCCAAAGATATGGCACAGGCTATAAACAGACTTATGGAAGACAAGCCTTTGTACGATAAGTTTGCATTAAATGCAAAAAAAGCGATTAAAGAAGTATTTAATATTGACGTTTTACATGAAGATATTTTCAATCTTTATAAAAGAGTTTTAGGCGAGGAGAAATAAGTATGAAAAAGAAAATCAACATAATAGATCTTTTAATAATAATTGTTATTGTGGCAGGAATTGCGTTTGCAGGCGTTGCAATGACAAAAAAAGCAAACCAAAAAGCCGACCCTACATTACTCATTCAGTATTATATCGAAGAAGTTGACGATTGGGTTGCAGACCAAGTTAAGATAGGAGCAGATTTATATGATGATAACGCAGAAACCTTTCTTGGCAAGGTTGTTGACGTTGAAAGAAAGGAAGCTGTTTCCTGGGCGTCAACAAGCGAAGGACAGTATGTTCAGACTTCTCGTGACGGATTCAGCTCGCTTTTAATAACCGGTGAAGTTCAGGGACAGAAAACAGGTATCGGTGCTACAATAAATAACCAGAAGTATGGCGTAGGTCATTCTATGGTACTTCGTGCAGGCGATGCAAAAATGTATTTAAGAGTTTACAATATTTCTGTAAAGGAATAATTTAATGAACAGTATTTTTATCAGCCTTTTTATAAAAATTTGTATTGTTTTTAAAGAAAGCCTGTTTTATAGGACAATAAATTCAGTTTTAGACAGACTGTCAGAAGACTTAAAAACAAGCGTTTTCTGGAAAGTCTTAACAAAGATTACCTTTTTAGAAAGTAAAAAAGAAGATTCTTTGTTTTGTAAAGCTATTCAAAAAACGGCAGACGTTTTTATAAAAATAACACAAAAAATATATAATTTTATAAAAAAATTAAATACCGGCAGTATAACAGAAGCTGTTTACAAAAAAGTATTTGCAGATTCATTTTTTCTGCGATATGAAAATATGCTTGCCATACTTATAAGTCTTGTGTTTGTAATACCACACCAGTACTGGAACAACATGTATGCACTTATTATAGCAGTTTTTCTTGCATTTTTTTATGTTTTATCACTTGCAGGAGGAAATAGGCTTGGGCGAAATGCTTTGAAAATATGGCTTCCGCTTTTGCTTTTTGTATTCTCAATTGTATACAGTGTTATAATTTCGTATAATATAACCGACAGTATAAGAATAGCAGTATTTTTTGTAACCTCCTTTATTTTTACCTTGCTTATAGCGGGAACACTGTCTTCTTACGAAAGAATTTCAAAGTTTACAGGAGCAATGTATGTTGCAATTTTTATATGCGGTGCGTTTGGTATAATACAAAGGTTTATGGGGGTAGAGGTTGACCCCGCTCTTACCGACGTTACTCTTAATGCCGATATGCCCGGAAGAGTATTTTCTACTTTAGGTAACCCCAATAACTTTGCCGAATTTCTTACAATGTTTATGCCGTTTGCATTTGCATACGCCATAAATATTAAAGATAAAAGAATTAAAGCTTTTGCCCTTCTTTTAATGGCACTGCCTGTAGGCTCTCTTCTTATGACCTATTCAAGGTCTGGATGGATGGCTTTTGCAGTATCGGCAATAGTTTTCATTTTGCTTGCAAAAAGAAAATGGGTGCCCGCATTTATAATACTATGTATATGCGCAATTCCTCTTTTGCCGCAGAGTATATGGGCACGTATTCTAACAATAGGCAATATAAACGACTCGTCAAGCTCGTACAGAATAGATATATGGACAGCTTGTCTTGATATGTTAAAGGACTATCCTGTAACGGGAATAGGTTTAGGCCCCGGTGCCTTTGCCAAGATATATCCCGACTATTCATGTGCAAGAGCAGTAACTGCTGCACATTCTCATATGCAGTTTTTAGAAATTCTTATAGAAACAGGCATTATAGGCCTTATAAGCTTTTTGTGGCTTACAGTAGCGCTTATAAAACGTTCTGTTGATAAGGTAATAAAAACAACTTGCAAAAAGATGAAAAATATGGCTGCGGCAGGGGCCGCATCTATTGCAGGGATCAGCTTTATAGGACTTTTTGAGTATTGCTGGTTTTACCCAAGAGTTATGTTTGCCTTCTTTATTGTTGCAGGCATAACAATGGCAATTGCAGGAAGGGAAGAAACACTTTAATGAAAGTATTACATCTTATAAGCGGCGGCGATTCGGGCGGCGCAAAAACACATGTTTTTAATTTGCTTCACAAGCTTACAGACAAGGCAGAAATCTACCTTGTCTGTCTTACTGCGGGAGTTTTTTATGACGAAGCGGTAAAACTGTTTCCGAAAGAAACCATTCTTTTTGAACAAAAAAGCAGATTCGATATGTCAAGTGCCGATAAAATAATAGAACTTGTAAGAGAAAAAAACATAGATATTATACACTGTCACGGAGCAAGAGCCAACTTTGTTGCAACCTACTTAAAAAAACGTTGCAATATACCTTTTGTTACCACTGTGCATAGTGATTATCTTTTGGATTTTGACGGGATATACCGAAAAATTGTGTATACAACCCTTAATGTAATGGCACTCAGGAAAATGGATTACTATATAGGCGTTTCGTCAAGCTTTCGTAATATGCTTATTGAACGCAAATTCCGTCCGAACAGCGTTTTTGAAGTTTATAATGGTGTGGATTTTGATAAAGAAACACCATTTTTATCAAAAGAAGAGTTTGCTGAAAAATTTTCCATAGATGTACACGAACAAGACATTTTTGTAGGCATAATAGGCAGACATGACTTTGTAAAAGGACACGATGTTTTTGTCCGTGCGGCAAAACTTGCATCCGATAAAAATCCTCACTTGCGCTTTGTTGTTGCAGGCGATGGAGGGGATACCGATTCTTTATATAAACTTACCAGAGAGCTTGGTATGCAGGACAAAATAATTTATCTTGGCTTTTTAAATGATATTTATAGTTTTTTAAATTTCATTGATATAAATACACTTTCGTCAAGATGTGAAAGCTTTCCATATGCACTTTTGGAAGGCGCAAAAATGAAAAAAGCAACAATAAGTTCATGTGTTGGCGGAATTCCCGATTTAATTTGCGACGGAGAAACAGGCTTGCTGTTTGAAAACGAGAATGCACAAGAATTCGCACAAAAAATTCTTGACCTTGCCGAGAATACCGAAAAAAGAAAACAACTTGGCGAAAATTTATATAATCTTGCCACAAATAAATTTTCAAACGAAAATCTTGCCACAACCCATATAGGAATATATAATGCAATATTGCGTGATTTTTACGATAAAAAGAAATATGACGTTGTTTTTTCGGGATATTACGGCTTTAGAAATAGTGGAGACGATGCCTTGCTATTTGAAATTTTAGAAGCTTTAAGAGTTTACAAGCCCGATATAAGAGCGCTTGTTTTTTCTAAAAATCCTAAAGAAACAAAACTAATGTATAAAGTAGATGCAAAAAACAGATTTTTGCCTTGGAGTATAGTAGGCGGTCTAAAAAAATCCAGAATGCTTATAAACGGCGGAGGAAGTCTTATTCAGGATGCAACCAGTTCGAAATCGCTTTGGTATTATCTTGAAATTATGAAACTTGCAAAAAAACTGGGTCTTTTTG
>JAZNQL010000051.1:0-6387 GCA_045590155.1 Clostridia bacterium
GCTCGTAACACCTTCATGGCTATACACCCACGAAAGTGCCATTTGTGCAAGAGTCTGACCCCTGTCGTTTGCTATTTCGTTTAGGCTTCTGACTTTTTTTAATACTTCTTTTGACAAAGAATTTTCATTTAAAAATCTACCGTCTGTCCTTACTCTGCTGTCCTCGGGAATTCCATCTAAATAACGGTCAGTAAGCAGACCCTGTGAAAGCGGACTAAAAGCAATAAGACCTTTCTTTTTAGCAACCGAACTTTCAATAAGTCCGTTTTTTTCAACACTTCTGTCCAAAATAGAATATCTGTTTTGATTTATTACAAAAGGACAATGAAGTTGTTCAAGTATAGTTGCTGCTTTTTCCATAGTTTCTCCGTCATAATTTGACAATCCTACATAAAGAGCCTTCCCGCTTTTTACTATACTGTCAAGTGCCCACATTGTTTCATAAAGAGGAGTGTCTGGATCCATTCTGTGATGATAGAAGACATCAACATAATCAATGTTCATTCTTTTAAGGCTTTGGTCAAGGCTTGCTGTTAAGTGTTTTTTACTTCCCCACTCGCCATATGGACCAGGCCACATATAAAAACCTGCCTTCGTACTTATTATCATTTCATCACGATATGCTTTTAAATCATTATTTAATATTTTGCCAAAATTAGTTTCGGCACTTCCGGCCACAGGACCATAATTGTTTGCCAGATCAAAATGTGTTATGCCGTTATCAAAAGCAGTAAAGCACATATTGCGCATATTTTCAAAATCGGCATTATCTCCAAAATTATGCCACAAACCAAGCGACACCGCAGGAAGTCTCAGTCCGCTTTCGCCACATTTTCTATATTCAATATTTTCGTACCTTTTTGTATTAGGAGTATAATTCATAATTACAGTTCCTTTCTATATTATTTGGCATTCTTTATATAAGTTTAGATGCAATCAATTTTAAAGAATTTTTATGCTAAGCTAGCCTCAACTATTTTACAATGAAATTCTATATACATAAATTCTAACACAAAAAAACAGAAAACTCAACTCATTTTCCTTTATTTTTTAAAGACTTGATTTATATACATTTTTTTAGTATAATGACTAATATACAAATTTCCTTATAGAGAGGAGTTTTGATTTTGAAGCTTACAGAAATTTTAAACCGAAATAAATTATCACTTTCTTTTGAGGTTTTTCCGCCTAAAAGTGACAGTTCATTTTCTTCGGTTAAAACTGCGACCGAGGAAATTGCAAAGCTCAAACCTTCTTTTATGAGTGTTACATACGGCGCAGGTGGCGGGACAAGCAAATATACCCTTGAAATTGCAAAAAACATAAAAGAACGCTATGGGGTTCCCACCATAGCACATCTTACATGCGTTTCGTCAAACCGTGAAACCGTGCGTAAAAGAATAAGTGAAATGAAAGAAGTCGGAATCCAAAACATACTTGCTCTGCGCGGGGATTTAACTCCCGAACTTTTAGAAAGTAACAAAAATGCATGGGACTATCGTTATGCTACCGACTTAATTTCGGACATAAAAGAAATCAGTTCTGATTTTTGTATAGGTGCTGCCTGCTATCCCGAGGTGCATCCTGAAAGCCGAAATCAATCAGAAGATATAAAACACTTAAAAGAAAAAATAGACGCTGGCTGTTCGTTTTTAACAACACAGATGTTTTTTGATAATAACCTTTTATACAATTTTCTTTACAAAATCCGTGAGGCAGGTATTACCGTGCCTGTAATCCCAGGTATTATGCCCATTACAAACGCAAACCAGGTTGAGCGTTCAATAAAACTTTCGGGTTCGTTTATGCCGCAAAGGTTTAAATGTCTTGTCGATAAATTCGGCAACTGTCCAAAAGCTATGCAGCAGGCAGGTATTGCTTATGCTACTGATCAGATTATTGACCTTTTTGCAAACGGAATTAAAAATGTTCATGTGTATTCTATGAACAAGCCTGAAGTTGCTCAAAAAATTCAAGAAAATCTTTCAAATATTCTGGAGTGAAAAAATGAAAATTACAGAGTACTTAAAAAATAATTTATTATATCTTGACGGAGGAATGGGAACCCTTTTACAAAAAGAAGGTTTGCCTTCGGGCGAGCTTCCCGAAAGATTTAACATTTCACACCCCCACCTTATACAAAAAATACATAAAGACTATTTTGACAGTGGCAGTAATGTTGTTAATACAAATACGTTTGGTGCAAACATTCTTAAATTTTCAGAAGAAGAGCTTGATGCCGTAATATGTGCTGCCGTAAAAAATGCTCGAATTGCAAAGGAACAAAGTGTTTCTTTGCAGGAAAAATGGATTGCACTTGATATAGGCCCCACAGGTCATTTGCTTGCACCTTACGGAGACCTTGATTTTGAAGATGCGGTTTCTGTTTTTGCAAAAACTGTGCAAATTGGCGTAAAGTACGGCGTTGATTTAATTTTTATTGAAACTATGAACGACTCGTACGAAACAAAAGCAGCCCTTTTAGCAGCAAAAGAAAACTGTGATTTACCAATATTTGTTTCGAATGCTTATTCTGAAGACGGAAATCTTATGACGGGTGCCTCGCCTTGTGCAATGGTTTCGCTTCTTGAAGGTATGGGTGCAGATGCCATAGGGATGAACTGCTCTTTTGGTCCAAAAGCATTAAAAAGTGTTGCCGAAGAATATTTGAAATACGCTTCTGTTCCTGTTATTTTAAAGCCCAATGCAGGGATACCGAAGTCTGTAAACGGCAAAACCTCTTACGATGTTTTGCCCGACGAATTTGCTTTTGACGTTTCTTTGCTTGTTAAAAAAGGAATACGAATTGCAGGTGGTTGTTGCGGCACTACTCCAGAATATATTTCGGCAGTAACAAAAGCCTGCAAGGATATAACTCCTGTTTTGACGGAAAACAAAAATATAACTATGGTGTCTTCTTACTCAAAGACTGTTATATTTGATAAGAAGCCCATTTTAATAGGCGAACGTATAAATCCTACCGGTAAAAAGCTTTTGAAACAAGCTCTTTTAGAAAACAATACAGACTATATTTTAAACGAAGCTATTGCCCAACAGGAAAAAGGCGTTGATATTATTGACGTAAATGTAGGTTTGCCCGAAATATGCGAAGAAACCGTTCTTAAAAATCTTATATGCGAAATTCAGGCAGTTACAACCTTGCCTTTGCAGATTGATACATCCGATGTTTCTGCTTTAGAGGCTGCATTGCGCCGTTACAACGGTAAAGCAATGATTAACTCAGTAAATGGCAAAAAGAAAAGCATGGACTTGGTTTTTCCTCTTGCTAAAAAATACGGAGGACTTATTGTTGCGCTTACTTTGGACGAGGATGGAATTCCAGATAAAGCCGAAGGCAGACTTAAAATAGCAGAAAAAATTTTAAAAGAAGCAGAAAACTACGGAATTGATAAAAAAAATATTATTTTTGACCCGCTTGCCCTTGCAGTAAGTACCGACGATAATTCTGCAAAAGAAACTCTTCTTTCTATAAAACTTATATCCGAAAAGCTTGGTTGTCACACAAGTCTTGGTGTTTCTAATATTTCTTTTGGTCTTCCTGCAAGGAATGTTATTAACAGTACGTTTTTTGCTATGGCTTTAGGATCGGGTTTATCGGCCGCTATTATGAATCCTTTTTCGATTGATATGATGCAAACATATTTTTCGTTCTGTGCCCTTTCGGGATTTGACGAAAACTGTGCCAGCTACATTGATTTTGCAAAAGATTTACAATCTAATACTTTGGTTCAAAAAAAGGCAGATGCAAATAAGGAAGTTTTTGATTCTCCTTTACAGCGTGCAATTATAAAGGGATTAAAAGAAGATGCCGCAATTTTAACGGAAGAGCTTTTAAAAGAAACTGCACCTCTTGAAATAGTTCAAAAAGATATTATCCCTGCGCTTGATAAAGTAGGAATTGATTTTGAAAAAAATATTGTTTTTCTGCCCCAGCTTTTAATGAGCGCAGAATCAGCTAAATATGCTTTTGAAAAAATAAAAAGTTCTATGCCCGCAGAACAGAAGTTTGACAAATGCAGTATTGTTCTGGCAACGGTACAGGGAGATATCCACGATATAGGGAAAAATATTGTAAAGCTTCTTTTAGAAAACTACGGTTTTAATGTTACAGACCTTGGACGCAATGTTGCTCCCGAAACTATTTTGGATAAGGTTTTGGAACTTTCTGCCCCCATTGCAGGGTTGAGTGCTTTGATGACGACCACTGTTCCCGCTATGGAAAAAACAATAAAGCTTTTAAAAGAAAAGGCTCCCGAATGTAAAGTTGTTGTTGGAGGTGCAGTTTTAAACAAAGAATATGCCGATTCCATAGGCGCAGACAAATACGCAAAGGATGCTATGGAAACCGTAAGGTATGCAGATGAAATAAATAACAACTTAAAATAAAAAAAGTGAAGGAAATTTCCTTCACTTTTTTATTTTATAATAATGATTCATACAGCTTTGTAATATCTTCTACCGATGTTTCTTTGGGATTTCCAGGACGGCAGGCGTCCTCGTATGCACTTTGTGCAAGGAATGGGATATCTTCCTTCTTTACTATATCTTTTAAAGTAGCAGGGATACCTATATCAGCAGAAAGCTTCTTTACTGCATCTATTGCCGCTTTGCGGTATTCTTCTTTTGTCATATTGCAGGTTCCTTCAACACCCATTGCTTTTGCAATATATTTATATTTTGTTCCTGTTGCCTCTGCGTTATATTCCATTACTGTGGGAAGTATAATTGCATTTGCTATTCCATGAGGAGTATCATACAAAGCACCCAAAGGATGTGCCATTGAATGAACTATTCCTAATCCTACATTTGAAAAGCCCATGCCTGCAACATACTGACCGAGTGCCATATCAGCTCTTCCCTCGGGAGTGTTATTAACTGCGCCTCTTAATGACCTTGCTATAATTTCGATAGCCTTTAAGTGGAACATATCCGAAAGCTCCCATGCACCTTTTGTTATATATCCTTCGATTGCATGGGTTAAAGCATCCATACCTGTCGCTGCGGTAAGAGCTTTTGGCATTGTGCTCATCATATCAGGGTCAACAAATGCTACAACCGGTATATCGTGAGGATCTACACAGACCATTTTGCGATTATTCTGACTGTCGGTAATAACGTAGTTTATGGTAACCTCTGCTGCCGTTCCTGCTGTTGTTGGAACAGCAAAAATGGGCACGCATTTATTTTTTGTATCGGCTACGCCTTCAAGACTTCTTACATCAGAAAACTCTGGATTTGTTATTATTATTCCTACTGCTTTTGCGGTATCCATTGAGGAACCTCCGCCTATTGCGATAATGTAATCGGCTCCCGATTCTTTATAATCTTCAACCCCGTGCTGAACATTCTCGATAGTAGGATTTGGCTTTATATCGGAATAAACATAATACGCCAAAGAATTTGTGTCAAGTACATCTAAAACCTTTCTTGTAACTTCGCATTTTATAAGTTCTGGATCAGAACATACAAACGCTTTCTTAAATCCTCTTGCTTTTGCTTCTGTTGCAATATCCTTTATTGCACCTGCTCCGTGATAAGATGTTTCGTTTAAAATAAACCTTGCTGACATTTTATTTCCTCCTTTTATTTCTGCTTTTTATGGCCTTTTTACGGATTTTTTATAGTCGGTAGGGGTCATATTTGAAATTTTTTTGAACACAGTTGAAAAATAGTGCGGATTATCAAATGAAAGCAAATCAGAAATCTGGGTAAAGTTATATCTTTCTTCTCGTATCAGTTTTTTGGCTTCTCTAATTTTATTCATAAGAATATATTCTAAAATAGTATACTCAGAATTTGCTTTAAATATTTTTGAAAGATACGTTCGCGAATAGTTTAATTCATTACAAATCCAGTCAACCGAAATTTTGTTATAAGTATTTTCTTCTATTATTTGCATTACCTGTGAAACAAGGTGGTTTTCCATGCTTTCTTTTGACGGGAAAATTCGCAGATTGTGATTGTAGTTTTCACTTCTTATAAGCATTATCAAAAATTGCTCAAGATATGTTTTAATCATCTGTTGTCCGCCAATAAGTGAATTTTCTTTTAACTCAAGTTTTATATCTTCTTTTGCCATAGATTTAAAGGTTTGAGAATACTCTTCAATGATAGTGGATATATATTTCTTCAGTTTTGAAGGAACCGTCATTGTTTTACCTTTAAAAAAACTCATTGATTCCGAGGAGCACACAAAAGAAATGACAAATACATTTGCAGCAGTTTCTTTGTCTGTTTTAAGGGTATGAAATTCATTAGGTTTATGAAAAATAACTTCTCCTTGTTTTAACTGAAACTCCTTACTGTTTGCTTTTATCTTTACATTTCCCGCATCTATATATACCATTTCCCAGAAATTATGGCTCT
>JAZNQL010000052.1:0-48553 GCA_045590155.1 Clostridia bacterium
AACCCCTTGCAAAACCTGCTATTGAATGTGTAAAAACAGGTAAAACAAAGTTTGTTCCTGAGCGTTTTGAAAAGGTTTATTTCCACTGGATGGAAAACATCAAAGACTGGTGTATCAGCCGTCAGCTCTGGTGGGGTCACAGAATCCCTGCTTTTTACTGCGATAAGTGCGGAAAGATGTATATAAGCCGCGAAAATCTTGAAACCTGTGAATGCGGTGCTCCTTTAAGACAGGAAGAAGATGTGCTGGATACATGGTTTAGCTCTGCGCTCTGGCCTTTCTCTACTTTAGGATGGCCTGAAAAGACTGAAGAACTTGAATACTTCTACCCCACAAGTGTGCTTGTAACAGGTTATGACATTATTTTCTTCTGGGTTGCAAGAATGATTTTCTCTGGCATGGAACATATGAAGGAAGCTCCATTTAAGCACGTATTTATTCATGGTCTTGTAAGGGACAGTCAGGGTAGAAAAATGTCGAAATCCTTGGGCAACGGTATTGACCCTCTTGAAATTATAGGAACATACGGTGCTGATGCTTTAAGATTTACTCTTGCTACCGGTAATTCGCCCGGAAATGATATGCGTTTTTACATGGAAAGAGTTGAAGCAAGCCGTAACTTTGCAAATAAACTCTGGAATGCAGCAAGGTTTGTTATGATGAATCTTAACATTGACAAGGTTTGTTTGCCTGAAAATCCCGCTATTGAAGATAAGTGGATTTTATCTAAATTCAACAAGCTTGTTGCGGAAGTTACCGAAAATCTTGAGAAGTTTGATATCGGTATTGGTCTTGCTAAACTTTATGACTTTACATGGGATGTTTTCTGTGACTGGTACATTGAACTTGTTAAACCCCGTCTTTACGGCGATAACAAGGATATTGATGCACAAAATACTCTTGCTTATGTATTAAGCGGTATATTAAAGCTTTTGCATCCTTTTATGCCTTTTATTACAGAAGAAATTTTCTGTTCGTTACCTGTTAGCGAAGAAACTATTGTTACAGCTTCCTGGCCTAAATTTAACGAAAATCTTTGTTTTGAAGACGAAGAAGCTAAAATGGAAATTATATGCGAGGCTATACGCGGTATAAGAAACAGAAGAGCTGAAATGAATATCCCTCCTTCAAAACAGGGTAAGCTTATTGCAATTACTCAAAACAAAGAGCTTTTTGAATCGGGAGAAGCTTTCTTTAAAAAGCTTGCAGGTGCAAGTGAGGTTATTGTAAAAACTGAAAAGGATGCCGAATGTGACAATGCTGTAAATATTGTTGTTTCGGGTGCTGAAATATTGCTTCCTTTAGCTGACCTTATTGACCGTGACAAGGAACTTGCAAGACTTACTAAAGAAAAAGAACATCTTGAAGATGAAATCCGCCGTGTTGAAAACAAACTTTCAAATCAGGGCTTTGTTGCAAAGGCTCCTGCAAAGGTTGTTGAAGAAGAACGCGCGAAGGGCGAAAAATATAAAGAAATGCTTGAGGTAGTGCTTGCAAGCATTGAAAAGATGAAATAACTATGAACTACAACGATGCATTAGATTTTATTCACTCACTATCAAAATTTGGTTCAAAGCCGGGACTTGATACTATAAGTGAGCTTACAAAAAGAATAGGAAATCCGCAGCAAAGTTTAAAATTTGTGCATGTTGCCGGTACTAACGGCAAGGGGAGTATTACTACTCTCCTTGCCTCAATTTTGCGTGCAAGCGGTTACAAGACAGGGGCTTATATTTCTCCTTTTGTAGACCATTTTTGCGAACGTATTTCTATAAACGGGCAACCTATTCCCGAAACTGATTTAGCAAAGCTTATTGAAAAAATAAGTATTATTTGCGACGATATGGTTAAAGACGGATTTTCTCATCCTACAGAATTTGAAGTTATTACTGCTGCAGCTTTTTTATATTTTAAAAACACAGGCTGCGATTATGTAGTTTTAGAGGTAGGACTTGGTGGAAGGCTTGATGCTACAAATATTATTGAATCTCCCCTTTGTTCTGTCATAACTTCTATAAGCTTTGACCATATGTCGGTTTTAGGAAACACTTTGGCTGAAATTGCAAAAGAAAAATGCGGAATTATAAAAAAAGGATGTCCTACCGCTATTTATCCCGAACAGGAAGATGAAGTTTTGGAAGTTATAAAAGCATACTGTGATAAAATGAATTCTGATATTCATATTGCAAAAATGCCCGAAATTTTTGATATAACTTTAAACGGAACTTATTTTTCTTATGAAGGATACGAGAGGATTTGTATGCCTTTAATCGGCCGTCACATGGCAAAGAATGCGGCTACTGCTCTTTGTTGTATTGATATTTTAAGAAAAAGCGGTGTAGATATCCCCGAAAATGCAATTTATGAAGGTTTTTCTGCATTAAAACACCCCGGAAGAATGGAAAAGATTTCTGAAAACCCACTTATTATTACCGATGGTGCTCACAACGTATCTGGAATGAAGGCTTTTTATGACAGTGTTAACACTCTTTTTTCAGGTAAAAAAATAAGCTTTATAATGGGAATGTTAAAGGACAAGGAATACAAAGAAGCGGTTAAAATGATTGCTGATATCCCCGAAAAGTTTGTAACTGTTTCTGTCCCCTCTCCTCGTTCTTTATCGGCAGATGAGCTTGCTTTTGAAGTTAAAAAGTACAGAACCGATGTTATTTGTGCTGAAAGTATTGAAGAGGCTTTAGTTAAAGCTTTGGAAATAAATCCTGATGTGGTTTGCATATTTGGTTCTTTATACCTTTTGGGAGAATTTAAAAAAATCGTAAAACATTTTAAGGAGTTTTAAAATGAGTATTGTAACAATTATAGGTGCTGGAATGATGGGTTCGGCTCTTGCCTTCCCCGCAAGAGAAAACGGAAACGAAGTAAGACTTGTTGGCACGCATCTTGACACAAAGATAATTGATAACTGCATAAAAAATAACAGACATCCAAAATTTGAAAAGGATTTTCCTTTGGGAATAAAGTTTTTTCAGATAGAAGAGGTCAAAAAAGCAATCGACGGTGCCGATATGATAATTGGCGGTATAAGCAGTTTTGGTGTTGACTGGTTTTCGGATGTAATTCTTCCGATTGTTCCCGAAAATATTCCTGTTTTAACTGTTACTAAAGGTTTAATGGATACGCCCGAAGGAAAGCTTCTTACATACCCTGATATATGGAACGAAAAAGCAAAGGCTTTAGGGAAAAATATATCTTTAAATGCAGTTGGCGGACCCTGCACAAGTTATGAGCTTGTTTCCCACGACCAGACACACGTTTCTTTTTGCGGAAAAGATATTGAAATTTTAGAAAAGCTTCGCAAAATAATGGAAACAGATTATTACCACATAAGTATAACAACCGATGTTACGGGAATTGAAAGTGCTGTTGCGCTAAAAAATGGTTATGCTTTAGGCATTGCTCTTACCATAGGACTTAATCAAAAGGAATTTGGTTTGGACAGTCCGTTGCATTTTAATTCACAGGCTGCTGTATTTGGTCAGGCGCTTGATGAAATGTATAAGCTTTTAGAATTTCAGGGAGTTTTATCTCTTAACAACCTAAAAGTTGGTATTGGCGATTTATATGTTACTGTATACGGCGGAAGAACAAGACTTATAGGTATTCTTTTAGGCAGAGGGTTTGATATTGACAAAGCAAAAGAAGAGTTAAACGGTGTAACTTTAGAGTCTTTGGTTGTAGCAGAAAGAGTTGCAAGAGCCATTATTAAAAATGCGGAAAAGAAGGTGGTTAATTTAAAAGACTTCCCTCTTTTAATTCATATAAATGATATTCTTACTAAAAAAGCAGCGGTAAATATCCCGTGGGATGAATTCACATATAAAGAAATAAAATAATAAAAAACTCAAGATTTTTCTTGAGTTTTTTATTTTAAATTTTTTCTTTTAAAATGTTCTGAAGTTTTTTTATGTCTTCCTTTTTGGGTTCAGGTATTTCTTTTAATTTAAATTCTATACCAAGATTATCGTATTTTGCCTGGCACATTTTTTTAAAGGGTAAAAGTTCTATATCGCGTACACATTTATATCTTTTTATGATTTTAGATAGCTCTTCAATATTTTCTTCGTTGTCGTTTATTGAAGGAATTATTACCTGTCTTAAAATTGTAGGAATTTTTCTTTTATCAAGGTATTCAAGGAAGGTAATAGGCTTTTCAAGTGTACACCCTACATATTTTTGATATTGTTCTTCACTTGTATATTTTATATCAAGCAAAACTATATCGGTATAACTTAAAAGCTTTTCTACCTGCTCGTTTAAAATACTGCCTGATGTATCAAGAGCGGTGTTTATCCCTCTTTTTTTACATTCTGAAAATATTTCTGTCGCAAATTCCGCCTGAAGCAAAGGCTCTCCTCCCGACAGTGTAACCCCGCCGTTATCTTTAAAATATTCGCGATAACGCTGGGCTTTATCCGCAAGCTCTTTTGCGTCATACTGACTGCCCTGCCCTATTTCCCAGGTGTCAGGATTATGACAGCATGCGCACCTTAAGTTACAACCCTGCATAAAAATTACAAAGCGTACTCCAGGCCCATCAAGCGTACCGAGAGACTGGATTGAATTGACATACCCTTTCATTCTAAATTGCCTCGTGGAAGGTACGGCTTATTACTTCTTTCTGTTGCTCTTTAGAAAGCTTATTAAAGTTTACGGCATAGCCCGAAACCCTTATTGTAAGGTTTGGGTATTCTTCAGGATTTTCGTATGCACGGATTAAGGTTTCTCTGTTTAAAACGTTGATATTTATATGATGAGCATTCTTTTTAAAGTATCCGTCCAAAATTGTAACGAGATTGCTAATTCTTTCCTCTTCATTCCTGCCGAGTGTTTCGGGGGTTATTGAGAAGGTGTTTGATATACCGTCGCGACAGTCATTATAATCAAGCTTTGCAACAGAGTTTAAGGATGCAAGTGCACCGTTTTCTTCTCTGTTATGCATGGGATTTGCACCAGGCGCAAATGGTTCCCCATTTTTTCTGCCATCGGGTGTTGCTCCTGTGTTTTTACCGTACATAACATTTGATGTAATGGTTAATACGGACAAGGTATGCTCCGCATCTCTGTATGTTTTGGTTTTACGAAGCTCTGTTATGAATTTGTGTGTCATATCCTTGGCGATAAGGTCAACTCTGTCATCGTCGTTACCGAATTTAGGGAAGTCGCCTTCTGTTACAAAGTCTGTAATAAAACCGTTTTCATCTTTTTTTGCTGAAACCTTTGCAAACTTTAAGGCACTTAATGAATCCGCAACAACAGAAAGTCCGGCTATACCAAATGCCATAAATCTATGAACATCTGTATCGTGCAGAGCCATTTGAGTTTTTTCGTAGGCATATTTATCGTGCATATAATGAATCATATTCATTGTATTAACATAAAGGTTTGAAAGCCATTTTATATAGATATCATACCTCTCCATTACCGAGTTGTATGATAAATCTTGAAGTACGGGCATTTGCGGACCTATATGTATGCCGCTTGTGGTATCATAACCGCCGTTTAATGCTATAAGCATAAGCTTTGCTAAATTGCAGCGGGCACCAAAAAACTGCATTTGTTTACCAATTTTCATTGCGGACACGCAACAGGCTATGGCATAATCGTCGCCGTACAAAGGACGCATTAAATCGTCGTTTTCGTACTGAATGGAATCTGTATCAATAGAAAGCTTTGCACAAAAATCCTTAAAGCCTTTGGGAAGATTCTCTGACCACAAAACTGTAAGGTTTGGTTCAGGCGATGAGCCTAATGTATAAAGAGTGTTTAACATTCTGAAGCTTGATTTCGTAACGAGGGTTCTGCCGTCCTCGCCCATACCTCCAACACTTTCGGTAATCCACATTGGATCGCCTCCAAAAAGCTCGTTATATTCAGGCGTACGCAGGTGGCGCGCAAGACGAAGCTTTATAACAAAATCGTCAATAAGTTCTTGCGCTTCTTCTTCAGTTAATGTACCGTTTTTCATATCTCTTTCAATATAGATATCGAAGAAGGTGCTTACTCTGCCAAGCGACATTGCGGCACCATTTTGTTCTTTAATTGAAGCAAGATATGCAAAATATGTCCACTGAATTGCTTCTCTGGTATTTTTTGCAGGCATACTTATATCGTATCCATACATATTAGCCATTTCCTTTAAGTATTCAAGAAAGGCTATCTGCTGGAAAAGCTCCTCGCTGAGTCTTATTTCATCTACCCCAAAATCATGTCCCGCAAGGCTCTTTTTATCTTTGGTCTTTTCCTCAATAAGCTTATCAACACCATAAAGAGCAACTCGTCTGTAATCGCCAATAATCCTGCCTCTGCCGTAAGCATCAGGCAGTCCTGTTATAACATGGCTTTTTCTTGCAGCTCGCATTTCATCGGTATATACGCGAAAAACGCCCGAATTATGCGTTGTACGATATTTAAAGGCATCTTCCACTGCCTCACTTAAATCATATCCGTAGGCTTTACACGCTTGTTTTGCCATTCTCATTCCGCCAAATGGATTTATTCCTCTTTTTAACGGGCGGTTGGTCTGCAAGCCAACTATAAGCTCATTATTTTTATCAACATATCCAGGCAGGGAACTTGTCAGTGATGATACGGTTGTAGTATCTATATCAAGTACTCCGCCATAGTGTCTTTCAAGTGCAAAAAGTGTTTGAACTTTTTGCATAAGTTCGCTCGTTCTTTCAGTTGCGTCTTTTAGAAAGCTCGAGTCCCCCTTATATTCTTTATAGTTTGTTTGGATAAAGTCGCGTACATTTATTTCGTTTTGCCATACGCCGTCTTTAAATCCGTTCCAATTTTCGTGCATCATAATAAAGCCTCCAGGTTATAAATCTGTGTCAAATTTGTTATAAATATAATTTTTAAATGAAAGTGAATACTTTATTTGATATATCTATGTGAGTATCACATATTGAAAGTGCTGCGTTTTTATGGGATATAAAAAGAATGGTTTTTGTTTTTTGGTTTTTAATATTTTGAAGCATTTCTTCCTCTGTCTCACTGTCTAGTGCCGAGGTACATTCATCAAGCAATAATATAGGTGCATCGCTGCAAAGAGCTCTTGCTACTGCTATTCTTTGTATTTGACCTTCTGAAAGGCCTGCTCCTCTTTCATTTATAACGGTATCAAAACCGTTTTCAAGGTTTACAATAAAATCATATATACATGCAGTTTTTGAAGCTGAATACATTTGTTCATCTGTAATATCTGCTTTTGCAAACTTTATATTTTCGGCAATCGTTCCTGATATTAAAAGGTTTCCTTGCGGAACGTAGGCAAACATATGCCTTGTTTTTGAAGATATATCTATATTTTCCGCATCGGTTTTAAAGTAAAGCTTTCCGCTGCTTATTTTATAAAGTCCCAAAAGAAGTTTAAACAGTGTGCTTTTACCTGTGCCCGAAAGACCCGTTATTGCCGTTATACTGCCTTTTTCAATTTCAAATGTGGAATTTTTAATGATATCATTTTTATCGTATTTAAATGAAATATTTTCGGCTTTAATACTTTTTATACTGTTATAGGTTTTTTCTGCATCAAAGTCGGCAGCAATTTCTTCGTCGGGAATTTCTTCAAATTCCATAAGTCGCTCTGCTGAGGCTTGGGCGCTATAATACTGGGTTACAAGACCTGATGCATTGACAAACGGCGAACGTATTTGCGAAATAATCTGCAAAAATGCAATAAGGGTACCATAATCCATTTTTCCGTCGGCAAGCATAAAGCAACAGTAACACAAGGTTCCGTAATATCCGATGGTAAAAATAAAGGTTACTCCCCCACCTGCAAAGTTACTTACAAAGTTACGAAGCATTTTTATTTTATAGATTTTATACATGTATTCTGTAAGCTTTTTTGCAAGCAGTTCTTTGTTTGAAAAAGATTTTACAACTATAAGATTTTCGATACATTCCTGCACAAATCCGCGCATTGTACCAGACGCACTCTGAACTTTTTTATGAAGTTTTTTATAAAAAGTTTTGAAAAATGCTGCACACACAAGCATTATTGCGCCTATAACAATAACTGCAAGGGCAAATTCTTTACTAAATGCCGCTATTACTACAAGTCCTGTTATAATTTTAGACGCCATTGACAACGTCCTTGGCAGTAAACTTGTTACTCCCTGTACGACTATATCAATGTCACTTGTAAAACGATTTAAAATTTCGCCCGAGTGATTTTTGGTTACATCCGCAAATTTTTTCTGTGTAATGTTATTAAAAAAGCTTTTGCGTAAAGCCATTTCGAGTTTGCCTGATACCATGGCTGAAATATGCGAATTCAAGATTGCCAAAGCTATTTGTGCAAGTATAATAAAAAGAAGTAAAAACCCTTGCTTTATTATTTCATCCTGTACTGTCGCAAAGCTTTTTGCGTTAGCTGCCACATTTATAAGTTCTTTTGAAACAAGGGCAGGTAAAACATAAGACGCAGAAACAACAATATTCAAAAGAGCCAGAACGAATATCAATCCTATCTGACTTTTTGAATTTTTTAATATCCAAAGTAATGTTTTTTTGTTCTTCAGTATGTTCACTTACCTTTCGGTAAAATCTGTTTTTTTAAGATTTTACCAAGTTTTATTTTAATTCTGCGTACAAACAATACTACTTTTTTTAAACCTATACAATACCAGAGAAACCAATAAAGTTTATTTAAAAAAGAGTTTGTGTTTATTATTTTTTTATTCCGTATAATATCGGTAACTACTCCGATAATTCTGTCTTTTTCTATTTTTTCTATAAGACGGGCATTATCTCCGCATATTATATAATGAGTTTTGTTAAAACCTATTATTCGGTGTAAAACATACTCGTCACAAACCTTATAAAGCACAATATCGTACTTTTTCAAGGTTTTATGTTCTTGTATTTTAACCTTATCTCTTCCCTCTTTTAAAAAGGGTTTCATACTTATTCCGTGAGGCGATATCTCAAGCTCTTTTTTTATTGAGAGCATGGTTTTCATAGGATCGTTAATCATTGCACATCAAGCCTGACTCTTCAAAGATTTTTAAGAGCTCTTCCAAATCGGCAAGAGCTGTTTTTTCTTCTACCTCGTACTTTTCCTGTAGTTTCTTTGTAATTTCTTCCTTTGAAAGATTTTGCTGCAAAAGTTCAAACACAAATGCTCCTGTTTTATTAAGCTTCATCATACCTCGGAATTCATCAGGATTTGATGAAATAACTACAAATTCATCTCCCATATCGTGTATAGTTAATCCTTGCTTTAATTTCATAAATTACTCCTTATTCATTCCTTCGTATGCTACGAGTGCCGCTTCATCCTCTTTATTGCATTTTAAAAGATAGAATGGAAGATTTTTTACCATTTTATCGGCAAAGCTTAAAAAGAAGGGCATTGTAGGCTCGCCTACCATGGGGATTGCAAGCTGATTGAAAAGCCTTTGTATGATTTCTCCTGTTTGTATTTTGGAAATTGAGTTTTGCTCTGCCCGTTCTATAAAACAAACCTTTTTTAAAGGTACTGTTTTATTTTCGGACATTCTTTCTTTACCGCACCAAGGCGTTCCGCTTATATAAAATTTACCATCAGAAAATGTTATAAGAGGCTTGTCCCCATTTATTATAGTGCACCTATCGCCAAAAGTTTTTTTCCACAATGACGCATGTGTTGTTTTACCAATACCTGAAGGGGCGGCAAAAACATACCCTTCCTCATCAAGAGACAGTGCCACAGAATGAAGTACCACTGCGTTATGTTTTAATACCTCTCTTGCAAAGGTGTGGAAAAGCGACATAAATTCAATATATTCAAGAGATTCAGTTTTAAGAAAATCTGCGATTTCTTGGATTTCTTTTTTTGACGGATTTAACTCAAAATCAGGTTCAAACCCATGCACAATATATTTAGAGCATGCTTTTTTTGCATACTCATATTCTGTATTTAATTGCACGGTAAGATTTGCACACCTGATTTGAAAACTTTCCATCTTATTCTCCTTACCAGATTCCTCCGGTTTCAATATCATCCTCGCCTATTACTCCTTCACTTTCGGTAAGGCGACCTATTGCTTTATACACATTTTCTAAAAGCTGCATAACTTCTGCTCTGGTAATGTTGCTTTTGGGATATATTGATCCATCGTCACGTCCATTTACCACTTTATTTGCGGCAAGGGCATATACGCTGTCAAGTGCCCATTCTGAAATGGAATCTTTATCAGGAAAGGATATTTCTGTTGTCTTTTTGAAGCCAAATATACGGTTGAAGATAACAAATGCTTCTTCTCTTGTTATCTTGTCGTTAGGACGTGCAAGGTTATCATATCCGAGCATTATTCCTGCATAGTTAAGCTTTAACACTGCTTCTGTATAAAAAGCATCTTCAGGTAAATCAGTAAATGTGTTTTCGGATATGCCATTTACTTCTAATATTCTGTTCATTATTACTGCCATTTCGCCTCTTGTGATGTTATCATTAGGTCTGAAAAGTCCCTGATATCCTTGTACGATGCCTCGGTCGCTCCATGTTTTTATTACGCCTTCTGCCCAGTGTCCCGAAATATCGGTAAAGTCCGCCGCAAAGGCGCCCATTGTCATTGCTGAAAGCATAAATACTGAAAGTATTATTGAAATTATTTTTTTCATACTGAATACCTCTTTTCGTACTATTATTTAAATAATTATAACATAAATTAAAACAATAAGTCAAGCCGATTATAGCTATTTATTTTATAAAAAAACAGTCGGTCAGACTCTTAAAAAAGTCTGACCGAGGGGGTATCAATAATTTTTGCAGTTTAATTCAAAATAGCTTTTTGGATGGTCGCAAACGGGACATTTTTCGGGTGCTTTTGTACCTACCATTATATGTCCGCAATTACGGCATTCCCAAACCTTAACTTCGCTCTTTTCGAACACCTGTGCAGTTTCTACATTCTTTAAAAGTGCACGATAACGTTCTTCGTGTTCTTTTTCGATAGCTGCTACCATGCGGAATTTTGCAGCAAGTTCGGTAAATCCTTCTTTTTCTGCGGTTTCTGCAAAGCCTGCATACATATCGGTCCATTCATAGTTTTCGCCGTTTGCGGCATCAGCAAGATTTTCTGCTGTGTCACTTATTCCGTTTAATTCTTTAAGCCACAATTTTGCATGTTCTTTTTCGTTGTCAGCTGTTTTTAAGAAAAGTGCTGCAATTTGCTCAAAACCTTCTTTTTTTGCTTTTGATGCAAAATATGTGTACTTGTTTCTTGCCTGTGATTCGCCCGCAAAAGCTGCAGCAAGATTTTTTTCAGTTTGCGTTCCTTTGTATTTATTATCTTTCATTTTAAAACACTCCTTTTATTTTTTATTTTGCCTGTAATAGAGCAAAAAAATCATTAAACTCTTTCTTTTTTTATTTTAACATATCAGTTTTATTTTGAAAAGAGTTTTTTTGAATTTTTTAGAAATATTTATTAAATAATCCATTTATTTAAAATGGGTATTTTTGAAATTATTGCGTATATACAAGTACATATTAAAAGCACCAGAACAGAAATTAAAGGTACTGTAATAATTGAAAGGGTTTGTGCTGTAAGGGAAAGTTTTTCAAACAAATACAAAACAAACATATGAGAAAGGTATACACAAAAAGAAGCTTTTGATATATACACTATTATTTTTGAAAGCTTATATTTTATTTTATTCCCTGTAAGAGTTATATAAGAAAATATCCCTACGGCATAAAGGCACACGCCTACACTCATCCCCTGGAAAAATAGTTCATACAAATAATCATATTTTTTAGACATATAAAAAGTAAACCCGAAAACTATGATAAATCCTAAAGTTAGGCATAAGAAACAATGTTTCTTCTTCAGCGGATATTTTTTAAGATAATATCCCAATATCCCGTATCCTACCGATGCCCAAGTCATATTTATAAGCCATTGACCTGTTAAGCCTGACAAAAGGTTAAACGGATAAAAATCCTTTACTGTTGGAAACAAAATTGCAAGCACAAACCATACCGTCAAGGAATATTGCAAAAGCTTTTTATCTGCTTTTTCAACAAAAAGACGTGTTACGGGCAAAAGTACATACACTATTAAGATTATGTGTATATAGTAAAAATGAAATTCCTGGTCAAAAAGAAGTAACCGTTTAAAAGAATACCAAAGGTTTTCAACAGTAATCTGTGATTCTACTATTAAATGATATATTTTATACGCAAATCCCCAGAAAAACATTGCTATAAGTATTCTTGAAATACTGTGCAGATAAAGCTTTTTAAATGATATTTCTTTTTCGGGATCCAGCATAATGGCCCCGCTTGCCATTAAAAACAATGGTACACTTGCTCTGAAAAACGATGCCCAAAAAAGACCGCTTGTCCATTCAAATGTACCAATAGGGTTGATACTTAAAACAAATGATCCTGCGTGTATTGCTATTACTCCTAATATGGCTATTGCTTTTATAAGGTCTATACTTACATTTCTTTTTTCGGACATATTTATTCCCCTTATAAAAAGTACTGTGCATAAACAACTTATGCACAGTACTTTATTGTTTATTGTGCTGTTGTCCAGTTAAGATTAAAGAATAACTGGCATACTTCCGCTCTTCTTAATGTATTTGAAGGGTTGAAGGTTTTGTTTTCGTCAACGCCTTGTGTGATTCCTGTATTATATGCAGCTAAAACTGCTTCCTTATATTCGGGAGATATTTTGTCTCCGTCAGGAATATCAGCTATTGTTAATGTGTTTTGTGCTGTTAATGTATCCTTTTTTGCAAGGTACATTGCTGAAACTGCCACTTCTCTTGATATTGCAACATCATAGTTTGCAGGTGTGAAGTCGCCGCGGTTTAAAATATAGCCTGCATTTACACACGATTCAACGGCTTTTGCTGCCCAGTAACCGTTTGCTTCCCCTATAGCTAAACCTTTTGCACGAGCCATAATCTGACAAAACTGTGCGAAAGTTAATGTGTTTTCGGGCATAAACAAACCGTTTCCTACACCGTTTACAAGTCCGCCCTGTGCCATTTTTGTTACTGCATTATAATACCATGCTCCGGGCAATACATCTGTAAATCCACCTGCGTTTTGTGAGGTTGTAAAGGTAAATGTGGTTTCTTTACTAATTGATTCTGTGATTTTAACAATATCAAGAAGAACTGTATTGCCTGAAATTGTTACTCCTTCTGAAATACCTTCTATTTGCTTTACTTCTGAAGGAAAGGTTATTTCGTATGCTGCATAGATTTCTTTTATGAGTTCTTCTGCCTCTGTTTCATCGTACCCTGCACCTTCAAGCTCATTATTTACTTCTTCTCCTGTTAAAGTAATTGTATAGGTAAAGCTTCCATCTTGGTGCTTATCAATTTTTTCATAGTATGCAACAGAATTTTCTTTGGTATATTCGTTGTATTCTTCTACTGTGGCATAATGCTTTTCTTCGCTTTCGCCGTAATATTTTATTCCGTTATTTTCCAGCATTTGCACATTTTCTTTATATTGAGCTACAGCAGTTTCTGTATCCTCAACTCCCATTGCAGCCATAAGCATGGCAAGTCCTTCTTCTGTGTAGCCTGCAAATGTTGTTACATCTATACTTCCATCTGCATTTATAACAAAGTTTTCTTTGCTTGCTATACAGCCCGAAAACATAAATGCACTTACTGCCAGCACTAAAATCAATGCCAATAATTTTTTCATTTTCTTACTGTCCCTTCTTTTCTTAATTATGTGAATTTATTCTATCATAAAAAATTTTTAAATGCAATAAGTTTTATTTATAAATTAACAAAAAGCGGAATATGAAAAATCATATTCCGCTTTTTGTTAATTTGCCTTTTTTTGTTTTTCGATTTGCTCGCGTACCATCATATCCTTAACCTTCATAAGGCGGACCTGGGTGGAACGCTCGTTTTCGTCCAGTTTCATTGTAATATATTTTATTTTTTCTTTTGTGTCGGGAATTACAACGTGTTCCAAGGCATTTACTCTTCTTCTGGTTTTTTCGATTTCCCCTGCCATAAGCTGACACGCTTTTTCGCACTCGGCAAGCTTTAACATTTCTTCAAAAACATCGGAAAGTGACTTTACTGCTACATCAAGGTCTGCCGAAGTAAACGCAAAGCCGTATGAGTATATGTCGTTTTTATCGGCAGTTTTGGTCTTTGCTTCAAAGGACGGGATATCTACGCTCATTACGTTCTGCGGTTTAAACTCGAGTTCTACCTTTTGTTTTGGTGCCATAAATGCAGTTTTCAAAGCTTCTTCGGGCATTGTTGCCTTTGCTATAACGAATTTTTGATTTGATTCTTTTATTCCATCTTCAACCTTTAACCGAAGCTCCATATTATATCGCACAAGTTCCAAAAAGCGACGCATAAGCTCGTCAAGTTTATCTTTTAAGAGTTTATGTCCGCCTACGGCAGTTTTAAGCTTCTTTTTAAGGCGGGTAAGCTCCATTCTGGTTGGGTTTACATGTACAGAAGCCATTTAATCACTCCTTACCGTAGTACTCGTCGAGGAACTTATCGTCTATACGTTTTAATTCGCTTCTCGGGAGAAGTGACAAAAGTCTCCAGCCTACCTTTAATGTTTCTTCAATGCTTCTGTCTGTTTTATAGCCCTGTGACAAATATTCCTGTTCGAATTCTTCTGAGAAGTGTGCATACTTTAAGTCAATTTCCGAAAGCGCTGCTTCGCCCAGAATTGTCATAAGTTCTTTTGCTTCTTTACCTCTTGCATAAGCCGAGAAAAGCTGATTTAAAACGTTTGAATGGTCGGCTCTTGTTTTTCCTTCGCCTATACCTTTATCCTTAAGTCTTGAAAGTGAAGGAAGAACGTCAATAGGAGGCTCTACACCTTTACGATAGAGTTCACGGCTTAAGATTATCTGTCCTTCCGTTATATATCCCGTAAGGTCAGGAATTGGATGTGTTTTATCATCTTCCGGCATAGTGAGGATAGGCATCATTGTGATGCTTCCCTTTTTGCCTCGCTGACGGCCTGCTCTTTCGTAAAGTGTTGCAAGGTCTGTATACATATATCCGGGGTAACCTCTTCTGCCCGGAACTTCTTTTCTTGCGGCAGATACTTCACGAAGTGCATCGGCATAGTTTGTTATATCGGTTAATATTACAAGAACGTGCATATCCTTTTCAAATGCGAGATACTCTGCTGCTGTAAGTGCCATACGGGGAGTTGCTATACGCTCAACCGCAGGGTCGTTTGCAAGGTTTATGAAAAGGGTTGTTCTGTCTATTGCTCCTGTTTCTTTAAAGCTTTCGATAAAGAAGTTTGCTTCTTCAAAAGTAATTCCCATTGCTGCAAATACAACGGCAAACTGGTCATCAGTTCCCCTAACCTTTGCCTGTCTTGCTATTTGTGCTGCAAGCTGTGCGTGAGGCAAGCCTGAAGCTGAAAATATAGGCAACTTCTGTCCTCTTACGAGGGTATTAAGTCCGTCTATTGCCGAAACGCCTGTTTGTATAAATTCGTTAGGATAGTTTCGTGCTGCGGGGTTCATAGGCAAGCCGTTTATATCCCTGCGTTCTGCCGGCAAAATTTCGGGTCCGTTATCTATTGGCATACCGAGCCCGTTGAATACTCTTCCAAGCATATCTTCTGATACACCAAGTTGCATACTTCTTCCCATAAAACGTACTTTACTATCGGAAAGGTTTATTCCAACGGCATTTTCGAAAAGCTGTACCAATACGTTGTTTCCGTTTACTTCCAAAACTTTGCAACGACGTGTTTCTCCAGAGGCTAGCTCTATTTCGCCAAGTTCGTCATAGGATACCCCTTCAACTCCCGAAACCAGCATAAGAGGACCTGCTACTTCCTGAATTGTTTTATATTCTTTTGGCATCAGTCTTCCTCCTTCCTGATAAGTGTGTTAATCTGATTTTCAAGCTCGTTATAAATCTTTTCGTATTCTGCTTTGCAGTTTTCTTCTTTTACATATTTAAAACGGCCTATTTGTTCTCTTACGGGAATGTTTATAATTTCCCTCATATCTGCTTTATTTTCAAGCCCCTGCATTGCTTTTTTGTAATATGCCAAAATAAGTTTTGCCATTAAAATCTGTTTATTGGGGGTTGTATAAGTATCTGTTTCGTGGAACGAGTTCTGATGCAAAAAGTCTTCACGGATACTGCGTGCAGCTTCCATTTTTATTCTGTCCTGCGACGATAATGCATCTATACCTACCATTTTTACTATTTCATCAAGCTCGCTTTCTTCTTGCAAAAGACGCATCATAGCGGCTCGTGCTTCTGTCCACTCGTCAGATATATTTTTGTTAAACCATTTGCCTGTATCTTCCTGATAAAGCGAATAGCTGTTAAGCCAGTTTATTGCCGGGAAGTGACGTTTATATGCAAGGGCTGAATCAAGTCCCCAGAACACTTTTACTATACGGAGTGTTGCCTGTGCTACCGGTTCTGAAATATCGCCGCCAGGAGGCGATACGGCACCGATTACCGAAAGGGCACCTTCTCTTCCCTCTGTTCCGTTTGAAATAACATATCCTGCTCTTTCATAAAACTGTGCAAGACGGCTTCCAAGATATGCGGGGTAACCTTCTTCGCCAGGCATTTCCTGAAGTCTTCCAGACATTTCACGAAGTGCTTCCGCCCAACGGGAGGTTGAGTCTGCCATAAGTGCTACCGAATAACCCATATCACGGAAATATTCTGCTATTGTAATACCTGTGTATATTGATGCTTCTCTTGCCGCAACAGGCATATCAGAGGTGTTTGCTATTAAAACTGTACGTTCCATAAGCGAACGGCCTGTCTTGGGATCGATAAGTTCGGGGAATTCATTTAAAACGTCGGTCATTTCGTTTCCGCGTTCCCCACATCCTATATATACAACTATATCTGCATCCGCCCATTTTGCAAGCTGATGCTGTACTACTGTTTTTCCGCTGCCGAAAGGTCCGGGTACTGTTGCTACACCGCCTTTTGCAATGGGAAAAAACATATCTATAACTCTTGTTCCTGTTACAAGCGGCATTGAAGGCTGCAGCTTTTCTTTATAAGGACGGCCTCTTCGTACAGGCCATTTTTGCATAAGTGTAACTTCTTCTTCGCCTTTATCTGTTTTTATTTTAGCTACAACTTCTGAAACCTTAAAATCGCCTGATGTAATTTCTGTTATAACACCTTTTATATCGTTAGGTACCATTATTTTATGAAGAACAACCGGGGTTTCCTGTACTGTTCCCAAAATATCTCCACCTAAAACGCTGTCGCCTACTGAGGCTGTTGCGTTAAATGTCCACACCTTTTCTCTGTTAAGAGACGGAACTTCAACCCCTCGCTCAAGGCTGTTACCGCATTTTTCCATAATGGCTACAAGCGGTCTTTGAATACCATCGTATATACTTTCTATAAGACCGGGGCCGAGTTCTGCACAAAGAGGAATTTCTGTTGATTCAACAGGTTCGCCCGGTTTTAATCCCGAAGTTTCCTCGTATACCTGAATGGATGCCTCGTCCCCATGCATTTCTATAACTTCGCCTATAAGACGTTTTTCACTTACTCTTACAACGTCAAACATATTGGCGTCTTTCATACCCTCTGCTATTACCAAAGGTCCTGCAATTTTTTTAATTCTTCCTATACTCATAATAACACCTCTTATTTATCAGAGAACAATATGTCAGAACCTACTGCCTGTTCAACCGATTTTTTTACGTTTATAATACCTTCGCCCGTATTCCCCACTACTCCGGGAATCAATATTATTGATGGCAATATACGGGTTTTATATTCAGCTATTTCCTCGCTGATTTTTGAGGCTAAATTCTCTGTTATATAAATGACCATATATCCGGCATCTGCCAGATTTTTAAGCTTTTCTGCCGCTTTTTCGGGCTGTGTTTCGGGGAAAGTCTCGAGTCCGAGTGCTGCAAAGCCGTATATACTGTCATAATCGCCCATTACTGCTACTTTACTCATACATTTTCCTTATCCTTTCCCTTATACTTTCGTCTGAAAAACCATTTTGTTTACAAGTTAATATAATTTTTACAGTTTTTATTTCGTTTTCGCGGGCAAGATAATATGCAATTACGGGGCCTGCCGAAAAAGGATTATATTTTTGCGGGCGGATAGCATCTATAATATTATTGTCGCACCAGCATTCAAACGCATTTACCGATTTTTCAAGCATTTGTGTTGCTTTTGAAAATCCGTTTTCGGAAAGATATGCTGAAAGCTGTTCTTCTCCCTGGGCAGCAGCTCTTGACAAATCATTGATATTTACACTGCCAAACGGAGCTAATGCATTTGATATAAAATCTTCGCTTTTACCTGTCTTTGCAGAACGTACTGCTATTTTTATATTTGCTGTTTCAATGTAAGATTTTGCATAATCTTTAAGTATATCTTCTTTTGAGTTTTCTGCGGATTCTTTTATTGCAAGAAGTGTTGCTTTATCGAGTATCATATCGCAAAGCTGTCCGTTGCCTGTATGCATCAATGTTTCATAAGCTTCTCTTGCCGGGGCTTGCATATATTTTGGAAGCTTTTCAAAGTCTTTTTCTTTTACAATATTTAAAAGTGTATCTTTATCAAAAGATGCATCTGTATAAAAAATTCCGTCCGGTACATCATTTGTTACAAGACTCTTTATTGCCGCTTTTAAATTATGAAAATCTTTTTCGAAAGAAAAAATTGAAAGCAAAGAATTATCTATAAGTTCACTTACTGTTGCCCACGTTTTTTCTCTTTCATTGGAAAACATAAGTTCATAATTTTCGGTATCCCAGCCTTTTTCAGAAAGAAGGCGTAATGAACTTTCGATATCGCTGCACGACATAAGCCTGTCGATATCCGCATTGGTTATAAGGTTTATTTCAAGTGCCCTTATGCGGGCGACAGCGTATGCATAATTGTCCATCTGCTATAACTTTCCTTTCTAAAAATTTAAAAAACTGTTTTGCTTATAATATCCGATATTATATCGCGGTTTTCGTTCACAAGTGCTTCAAGAGATGCATTTTCAACTACATCGCCATAAGAAAGTAAAAATCCGCCCTCTATATCGGCACTATCCTTGCAAAGGGTTATTTTTCCACCTAAAGGCAAGGCAATTTGATTAACCTTTTCTAAAAAATCTGCCGGCATACTTTTTAAATCTTCTGAATTAAAGCAAAGAATCCCTTGGGCTCCTGTTATCTTCTTCTTTAAAAGAGTTAATAAAAAGTCAAAATATTCTTCTTTAGGCATTTTTAAAATTGCATCGGTTATTCCGTCTTTAATATCCGATATAACTTTTTGTTTTGCTTCAAGAATTATTCTGCGTGCTTTTAAATCTGCCGAAGATTTTGCCATATTTTGTGCTGTGGTTTTTATATCGTCAATTTTAGAAATTATAGTTTCTTTTTCTTTTTCAGCTTCAAAAAGAATTTTTTCGGTTATTTCTTTTGCTTTTTCTTCGTATTCTTTTTGTGTGCTCTCTGCCTGGTGGCGTGCTTCTTTTATTATTTCATCGGTTATTTTTTCAATTCCCATGATAATACCTCTTAGAACTGAATTCCGTTTACCGCAAGGATTGAAATGAGAAGTGCCAAAATAGCGTATGTTTCAACCATTGCAGGGAAAAGCATTGCTTTACCAAACTGTTCAGGTTTTTTTGCTACTATACCGATACCTGCTGCTGCGGTCTGTCCCTGATATTTAGCCGAAATAAGACCAACTATGCCAATTGGAAGGCATGCTGCTAAAATTAAAAGTCCCTGTGATACAGTTAAATCAATCAGTGCACCGCCAAGCACTCCTATTTTTGACAATACTATAAATCCTACAAGCAAGCCGTAAATGCCCTGTGTACCGGGAAGAAGCTGCATAATAAGTACCTTTGCGAATTTATTTGGATCTTCGCTTACAACTCCTGCTGCTGCCTGACCTGCAATTCCTACACCTATAGCAGAACCTGCTCCTGCTAAAAATACTGCTACTGCTGCTCCGAGTAATGCGTAAACTATTCCTGTCATAATGTTTTTTCCTCCTTGATATCAACATATTTTGTGTTCTGCTTAAAAGGTGAAAATGCTCTGCCGCCGCCTTCGTAGAATTTACCGAAAAACTCTACATACTGCAAACGGTTTGTATGCACATACGCCCCAAGCAAATTTATTGCCATATTAAATGTATGTCCTATAATGAACACTACACTAAATATAACTGCGCCCAAAATTCCGCCTCCGAACATAGAACCCATTGAGTTTACAACCTGAGCTATTACTCCCGTTGCAAGACCTAAGGCTAAAAGTCTTGAATATGAAAGCAAATCAGAAAGCCAACTTGTTACTCCGTAAAGACTGTAAGCACCAAGTGCCAGAGAAAGTATTTTATTCTTTCTGCCGCCGCCTGCTGTTAAGAGTATTCCAACAGCTCCGCCTATAGCCAATATTTTGCAAAGCATATTGAGCCACGAGGGAAATGCTACTATAAAGCCTGCTATTGATGCAAACATTTGTGTTGGAATGAATATTCCCACAAGTCCTGTCAAAAAGAAGAACCATAAAAGTACATCGGCAAAAAATTCTTTATAATTTTTGTCTTTTAAAAGGGTATATCCTTTCATTCCAAGACCTGCAAAAAGGTGAATAAGACCGAAAAGTAAGCTATACAAAAGAAGCTTCATCGGATCGTTTATAGGTGCAAACCACAAGGGCTTTATAAGACCGCCTTCGGGTATCTGTACTCCAAAAAATGTTTTTGCGATAACATCAACTGCGTCCCCAAAATATCCGCCGAACATTATTCCCCAGAAAAGAGTTGAAAGTCCGCAATACATATACATACGCAAGGCTTTGCGAAGTCCCTCTCCCATTTTGGGAAACTTTTTCAAAGCTGCAAAGCATACTATGCTTATCAAAAGTCCGTATGCGGCATCAGAAAGCATAAGCCCAAAAAGGAAAATATAAAAAATACTCATCATTTTTGATGGGTCAAGCTCTCCTTTTTTTGGTAACCCATAAGATTCTAATACTCCTTCAAACGAACTTGCCACGATTCCGTTTTCTAAAGCTACTGGAACGTTATCATTTTCGTCGGGTTCTGTAATATCTACAAAGCAGATGAATTTATTTTCGAGTTCTGTTGCAATTTTTTCTGCGTTTTTATTTGGAATATATCCGCTTAACAAAAATGTATTTTCAGACTCGAGCGTTTTATCTGACACTTCGTATCTTTCTGCTCTTATACGGTAATTGTCACACAAAATTTGTATGTTTTTTATCTGGTCGCTGATTTTTCGTAACTCTTCTTCTATACTTTGTATTTCTTTTTCAAAGGTTTGAATTTTTTTATCAATATTCTCAATTTCTTCACAGGGCATAAGCGATGTGTTTAATGATATTCTTGAAAATCCTATATCACGAAGAATGTTTTCAGCCGTTTTTTCGTGTTCAGAAAGTAAAACCAAGGCTATACAAGTTTGCATTTTATCTTGGAAAACTGTTTCGAGATAAAATGGTGTATCCTCTTTTAATTCCGAAGAAAGTTTAAAGCATATATCTTCGTGCGAAAACTCGCCCGGTAAGCTGCCAAGTACAACTGATGTTTTGCTTGTTTTTGTAATACTTGCTGGGATATCAAGCCCTTTCCACGGTTTTAATACTTCTTTTTTATCGCCTTCCTGTTGGATTTTTGCTTTGTTTTCAATAAGAGCTGTCTGCAAATCAAGAACACGCTGTATTGTTGATTTTATATCCTCGCTCTTATCTGATACTTCGCGAAATTTTGTGAGTTCTATTTCTTCCTTACCTTCAAGAGAAGCAAACAATGAAACTTTTTTGTCTGAATAACTCTGTAATATTGAAAGCGCGGTTTCTGCATCCTTTATCTGCTTTTCAAGCAAAAGACGCTTTTCTGTCGAATTTGAAGCAAAAAAACCTTCCGCTGTTTCTATACTTTCAATTTCCAAAAGTCCCTTTTTCTGCAAATATTCAAGCAAAGGCTTTTTATCTTTTTTAAGAGCACATATATGAAGTTTTTTCATTAAAAGAACTGCCATAATATTACCTACTTTTTTATTCTTTTATTCAGCAAGCTTTTTTAACACCGCTGATATAGCCAAATCTTTATTTAGATTTGCTCGCAAGGTTATTTGTGATGCTTCTGCCATGGCTTTGTTTTCGGCTTCTTTTATAAAGTTATCAGCCATAGCTTCTGAATCTTTTTTTGCTTTTTCACTAAGACTTTTTGCCTCCAAAATAATTTGTTCCGCCTTTTTTTCGGCATCTTCTTTTGCAAAAGCGAGCTTGTGTTCGCACTCTTCTTTTACAGTTTTTAATAACTGTGCTGCCTCATATTCGGTCTTTTTGATTTTATCCATAATTTCTTTCATATAATTCACCGCTTTATGATTGATTTTTGTTCAAAGGATACTATTTGAGTATAATTTTAACATTTTTTGTTATAAATTACAATAGTTTTAGCAAAAAATTTACATTTTTTGTTTAATTTTTATTGTTTTCTATCAATTTCTCTCATCGTAAGCGAAATTCTTTTCTTGTTTTCATCAATTTCAATAATTTTTACGTTTACTCTATCCCCTACTTTTAAGACCTCAAGAGGGTGTTTGATATACTTATCACAAATTTGTGAAATATGAACAAGTCCGTCCTGATGGACTCCTATATCAACAAAAGCACCAAAGTCTATTACGTTTCGAACCGTTCCTTTCATTATCATTCCTGGTTTTAAATCACTTATGCTCAAAACTCTTGATTTAAAATCGGGTGCCGGTAATTCTTCTCGGGGGTCTCTTCCCTTCTTTAACAGGCTTGTACATATATCACGCAATGTGGGTACACCTGTTTTAAGTTCTGTTGCAAGCTCTTCTATATTATGCTGTGCAAGGCGGCTTTGTATGTCTTCTATTTTACCTTCCTCAACATCACTTAACGAATATCCCAGTTTGGTTATAAGTGTTTGTGCAACATCATAACTTTCGGGATGAACAAAGGTATTGTCAAAAACATTATTTCCGTCGTTAATTCTCATAAATCCTGCACATTGCAAAAACGCCTTTTCGCCAAGTCTTGGGACTTTTAAAAGTTCTTTTCGGTTTTTAAATTTTCCGTTTTTCTCTCTGTATGCTGTTATATTTTCTGCTATTGAAGAGTTTATTCCCGCAACATAGGAAAGAAGCGAAGGCGATGCTGTATTCAAATCAATACCTACACTGTTTACGCAATCTTCTACTACTCCGCCAAGCGCTTCGCCGAGTTTTTTCTGATTCATATCATGTTGGTACTGTCCTACGCCTATTGCCTTTGGTTCTATCTTAACAAGTTCTGCTAACGGATCCTGCAATCTTCTTGCTATGGAAACGGCGCTTCTTAAAGATACATCATATTCGGGAAATTCTTTGCTTGCTAGCTTTGATGCTGAATATACTGATGCACCCGCTTCGCTTACTACAAGATATTTTAAATCGGGGCAATGTTCTGCTATAAGCTCTGCTACTACCATTTCGGTTTCGCCTGATGCTGTGCCGTTACCTATTGACACTAAATCTACGTGATTTTTTTCTACCATTGTTTTTAAAATAAGTTTTGCCTTTTCTTTATCGTGATTAGGAAGGGTGCAGTAAATTACATTTGTATCCAAAACCTTGCCTGTTTCGTCTACTACTGCTACTTTACAGCCTGTGCGATATCCAGGATCAAGCCCTAAAACAGTTTTTCCGCGTACGGGAGCACAGAGCAAAAGTCCCGAAAGATTTTTTGAGAAAACTTTTATTGCAGATTCTTCTGCCCTTTCTGTTAAAAGATTTCTTATTTCTGTTTCAATAGAAGGGGATATAAGTCTTTTATATGAGTCTTTTGCCGAAAGAGCTACATATTCTCCTGATGGTGTTATTGGGGTTTTTACTGTCTGGGCAATAAGATAATCTTCACACAAATTTTCGGTAATATCTATATTGCATTTTAAGAAGCCTTCTTTTTCCCCTCTGTTTACCGCAAGTACTCTGTGGTTTGCTATTTTGTTTACAGCTTCTGAAAAATCGTAGTACATACTGTAAACGCTATCTTCATCTTTTGCTTTTTTTAAGGATAATATTCCCTGTAAATATGTAAGAGAACGTATCTTTTTTCGGTAATCGGGGTTATCTGAAATATATTCTGCAATTATATCCATTGCGCCACTTAATGCATCATCTGCATTTTCTACATTTTCATTTATAAACTTTTCTGCCTCGTCTTTAGGATTTATATTTTCGTTTTGCATAAGCAAAAGTTCTGCTAAAGGCTCAAGCCCTTTTTCTTTTGCAATGGTTGCACGGGTGCGGCGTTTTGGCTGATAGGGACGATAGATATCTGCAAGTTCTGTTGGTGTTTTTGCGTTTTGTATGCTTTGCAAAAGCTCGTCTGTAAGCTTGCCCTGCTCGTCAATATGACGGATTATTTCTTCTCTTTTTTCTTCAAGATTGCGAAGGTAGTGTAATCTGTCATTTAGGTTTCTTAATATCTCATCCGAAAGCTCGCCTGTTGCTTCTTTTCGGTAACGTGCTATAAAGGGTATGGTATTCCCTTCATCAATAAGTTTTAAGGTGTTTACCACCTGAAATTCTTTTAATTTAAATTCTTCTAAAAGTATTGCTGATATTTTATCCAGTGCCATTTAAGTCTCCTCCTTTAAAAAACAGGGACGGCAAATACCGTCCCTTAAATTATATATTATTTAGAAAATTTTTGCAATAAAATTTATTGTCATACAAAAAATTATTCCTGTAAAGGTTGGAAGTAAAAAGGCAAGCAGGGTCCACCAAAGACTTCCTGTCTCTTTTTTTATTGTTATAAGAGTGGTAGAACAAGGCCAGTGCATTAAAGAAAACAGCATTGTGTTTACTGCTGTAATATGCGTCCAGCCATTTTGTATTAAAATATCTCGCATTGCAGAAAGAGAGTCCATTTCAATAAGTGTTCCTGCCGAAGTGTACGCCATCAAAATTATGGGCAATACTATTTCGTTTGCAGGGAACCCGAGAATGAAAGCAAATAATATTATCCCATCAAGTCCTAAAAGGCGGGCAAATGGGTCTAAAAAAGAGGAACATAAATTCAAAAGACTTACACCATCTACTTTTGCATTTGCCATAAGCCATATAATAAGACCTGCGGGGGCGGCTACTATTACGGCTCTTCCCAAAACAAAAAGGGTTCTGTCAAAAATAGAATGGACAATAACCTCGCCTATACGCGGTTTTCGGTAAGGAGGAAGCTCGAGCGTAAAGGATGACGGTACTCCCTTTAAAAGAGTTTTTGACAAAAGCGTTGTTACAAGAAAGGTAATCCCTACCCCCAGCACAATTATAAGCATAAGCAAAAAGGCTGATAAAAGCGAACCTGAAAATCCTTTTTGCCACACAAAAAACATTGTAATTATTGATATGAGGGTTGGGAATCTGCCGTTACATGGCACAAAGTTATTTGTTAAGATTGCAAGCAGACGTTCACGCGAGGAATCTATTATTCTGCATCCCACTACCCCTGCTGCGTTACACCCGAATCCCATACACATTGTAAGTGCCTGTTTTCCGCAGGCACAGCATTTCTTAAAGGGTTTATCTAGATTATAGGCTACCCTTGGAAGATATCCTGCATCTTCAAGCAAAGTAAAGAGCGGAAAAAATATTGCCATTGGGGGTAACATTACCGATACCACCCATGAAAGAACTTTATATACTCCGTTTACAAGCATATCGGTAATATACGTAGGGACTTTTAACAGCTCAAATAAAAATAAAAGCTTTTCTTCAATAAAAAAGAATAAATCAGAAAGCCATTTTGAAGGATAGTTCGCCCCTTGTATTGTAAGCCAGAAAATAAGCCCCAAGAGCATAAGCATAAAAGGATAGGCTGTGTATTTACTGGTTAAGAGTTTATCCATTTTGCGGTCAAAATTATTTTGTTGTTCTTTTTCATATGTAACTGCATCTTTGCAAATATTCGATGCTTTCTTTACAAGAGCTGAAACTGTAAGGTCTTTTAATTTTTCGCTCTCTATTCCTTTTTGGGCAAGGTCTTCTCTTACCTTATTTATTTTTGGTGTGATATTTTGCAGGAAATCTTTGCCAAGGCAATTTTCAATTTCGTTTTTTAAAGATTCATCTTCATCAAGAAGTTTTAGTGCAAGCCATCTTTTATTTATTCCGTTTGTATCAATTTCTGAAAGTTCTTCTTCGATAAGGCTTACTGCTTCTTCTATATTTGAGTCATATTCAATTTTAAGAAAGTTCTGTTCTTTTTGCAGGCTGTTTTTTTCCATTTGCGCCACTAAAGAAGAAAGTGTTTTCTTTTTATGGGCAACTGTTTCTATTAAGGGAACGCCTAGTCTTTTTGAAATTAGTTTTGTATTGATTTTTATATTTTTTCTTTTTGCCTCGTCCATAAGATTTAGGCAAACTATTACATTTGAAGATATTTCCATAGTTTGCAAGACAAGATTCAGATTTCTTTCGAGGCAGGTAGCATCACACACTACCACAACTAAATCAGGTTTTGCAAAGCATATAAAATTGCGGGCTATTTCCTCTTCTTTAGAATGTGCCATAAGCGAATATGTGCCCGGAATATCCACTAAAACAAAGTTATGCTTTTTCCCTTTTGTATAACCTTGTGCATTTGTAACTGTTTTCCCGGGCCAGTTGCCTGTATGCTGATTCATCCCTGTTAAAGCATTAAAAATAGTGCTTTTCCCTACATTAGGATTGCCTGCCAAGGCTACAACAATATCGCTTTCGGTTTGTTTTCTTATATCAAGGCTTGAATCCACTGCCCCAAAGCCTACCGATTTATTTGTAAGTCCCATAATCCCTCCTAATTTTTTATAATAATATTTTCAGAGTCTTCTGAACGTATTGCTATAACTGCTCCTCTTATAAGATATGCAGAAGGGTCGCCTAAAGGACTTCTCCCAAGACATTTTATTTTTGTATTTTCTATTAAACCTATATCAAGCAATCTTCGGTGCATACTCCCCTTTGATAAAAGTTCTTTTACCTCGGCCTCTTCGCCCGGTTTTATATCGTTAAGCGTTTTAACCATTTTTACCGTCCCCGTAATTTTTACATATTTCTACTGTCAGTTTATGACAAAAAATAAAAAAAAGTTACAATATGGTGTGTTAAAAAGCTACTAAATTATATGTGGGACGTCATAAATGCCGTTCCCTACGAGAGTGGATATTTATTGTTTATCTGCAGGAGGGTGCAGAGGACCTCCCCTACATTTTTGTGATTTTATTATACAAAAAACAGGTTCAGAAACGAACCTGTTTTTATAATTTTATAATACACGTACTTTAAAGTCTTTTCTGCATTTAGGGCAGGTACAGATATGTTTGCCCTTTTTGCGAGGAAGTCGTATGACCGCTTTACAAGAAGGACATTTGCGGTAGATATGTGTTTTTCTTTCTGCAAATTTACGTTTTCTTAAATTCCAGTATGACATAAATTTGCTTCTTATGTTTATATATTTCATATTCTCGCTTTGGCGTTTATACAGATTTTTTGAGAATATTCTGAAAAATATATAAACAAAAAGCAACAAGCTTACAGATGAAATTATAATATTTCTTACAAAAAGATTTACAAGCCAGAGGGCAAAATATATAATGGTTAAAAATTTTGACAGAGCATCAACCCCGTTTCTGCCGTACATAAATCTTAAAAGTTTATATCTGAAATTATTCATTTTTATCTCCTTTTATTAACAAATACAACCTCTGCCACAACAACACCAGCATAAGAAAAGCTGCATAAGATATGACAAAAACGGATTTCTGCTACCGTAAGAAAAGCTGCAGGGTGTAAAGGTTGAATAAGAGCCTGAATATGCACTTGCTCCATTTTGTATTTGATTTAAGAGGTTTTGGTACTGAAAATTATCAGGTTCCATACTGCATGCAACTTTTGCGTGGTTTAACGCGGTTACTTTGTTCCCTATTCCGTAATTTGCCAGCGCACTGTAATAGTACCACTCGGCACTTCTGTCGGTCATAGAGTTCAAAACATTGATTGCTTCTGCAAAATGTCCTGCTCTTATATAATTTATAACAGGTGCAAAGCGTGAGTTTGCACTACCTCCGTAAGAGTTGCCGCCATAAGAACCGCCAAACGGGTTATAACCAAAAGGCCCCCAGGACGAATTGCCGTAGGTATTATTACTTGAATAAGTATTATATGAGCTACCTCCAGAATAGTTCGCTTTTCCGCTTTTTATTGCATCATAAGCTGCGTTTATTTCGCTCATTTTTTCTGCCGCTGCGGGATTATTCGGATTTAAATCAGGATGGTATTTTTTTGCAAGTTTGCGGTATACTTTGGTTATTTCCTCTTTACTTGCACTTCGTGGCACTCCAAGTATTTCGTATGGGTCTTTATTCATCTTTTTTCTCCTTGAAAAATTTCATATAAAACCTTGTCCATATCCCCTCAAGTAAAATATTATTTACCAATGTATCAGAGACGCCGAGTTCTGACAAGGCTTTGAGACAATCATTCATAAGCATTTTAAGTATTTCTTCAAAACATCCCGAATCAGTAAAAATCATCGGATTATAACTTTGGTGCTTTATATCGTGCTTTAAATCTACACAGGCATCCATTATATAAATGAATTTACCGAGAGCAAAACCAAAATTATAAAGTTTTTCTTTTTTATCATCTTCAAAAACTGCAAACACACTGCCCATTAAATGCCCGAAGGTTTGAGAGGCTATATCGGGATTTAATATATTATCTTTTTCGATCCTGGAAAGTGCTTCAAGTGATTCTTTTATTGCATTTGCTTTTTCGGGATAGTTTTTACAAGCTTTTTGATATTTTTTATAATAAAGTTTACTTTCCGTTAAGGAAATAATGTTTTTATCGTCATTCCAGTTATCTAAAAACTTTAAATAAAAAAGCATTATATTTACAGATGCACAATACTCTGCAAAACAGTTTTTTGCAAATGTGTGCTCTTTTATAGGGTGCGGAAAACATTTAGTTTTTGAAAGCGTTGTTTTTTCACTATACACTTCTGAAAGAAATATATACATAAATGTTATATCGTAATTTAATGCCATTTGCCCTAAACGTCCGTAATTTTCTCTTAGTGCATGGCACAAGCCGCAATAATGGGCTCTGTATTTCTCTTTATCTTCTTTTGAAAGAGTTTTAAGGTTTGTTGTTACATATCCAAACATTTATTCACCTTTTTTCTCTGTTTTAAGTTTATTAAAGATATGCTTATTAGGAATATAACCGGAAAAAGAGTTGCCCCAAGTATTCCTGTTTTAAGTGCTTGTTCGGTAGTAAATCCAAGAGTAATCATTTTATCCGAAACAAGCCCCACTATTCCGGGGCCTGCGGTGCAGCCAAAATCTCCTGAAAAGGCTATGATTCCAAAAAGGGTTGCTCCTGCCATTGGGAAGGTTTTAACCGAAAGGCTTATTATCCCCGGCCACATTGAGCCTATGGATGCACCTATAAGTGCGCATGATATGAGCGAAAGAATTGGCCAGGGCGAAAAAACTGTAAGAAGGTAGAAGACAACGCTTCCTATTCCTGAATAAAGTAACAGTTTTTCTAAGTTTATTTTTTTATCAAACACGCTGTATAGTATTCTTGATATTCCCATAAATGCGGCAAATGTGCAAATACCTATAATATCTCCAAGTTCTTTTGATATGCCGAGTCCCGCCTCTGCAAAAAAAGAAACCCACTGTGAAATTGAAATTTCTGCCGCACCAGCACTCATCATACACATCATAAGCAATATAAGTTTGCCCGGTGTTACCATTTTGAAAAGCGGTAAGCCTTTTTCGTCTGCCGGCAATGTGCAAAGCGGCGCTCTTAAAAAAAGTATAAAATTTAATGCCGGAACTATCGCCCATAAAAGTGCTGCATATCTCCAAAATTGTATGCCGATAAACTTGAAAAACAAAGTAGACAAAAGTACCGAAAGCATTTGTCCCCAGCAATAAAAGGAGTGCAAAATATTCATTCTTGACGTTTTTTGTCCAAGAGGCAATGCTTCAATTATAGGGCTTACTATAACCTCTAAAAGTCCTGCGCCTATTGCCATTATAAAGGTTGATATTAAAATTCCTATATAGGGATTTTTAAGTGTATAGGGTAATGTTCCCAAAAGAATAAGACCAAGAGAACACATAAACTGCGATGTTATTGCAGCAAAACGGTAACCCGTTTTTTTTATGATTTTTCCCGCTGCCAGGTCGGTTAAAAGCTGTATAGAAAAGTTAAGCGCTACTATCAATGTTATTTTTTGAAGGGATACTTCGAATTCTGTTTGAAATCTGTAAAATACAAGCGGTGCAAAATTTATTGTTATGGCTTGTACCATATATGCTATGTAGGATGCGTAGAGTGTGTTCTTATATGTCATTTGTAACCTCGAAATAAATAAGATAACAGGCGACCTTTCTGTATAGGTCGCCTAAAAATCTATTTGCCCCACAATGCCGTTTTTGACTTCTTAAATTTAACCTGCTTTGCAGGTGGGTAACGTACAGACTGTTCCTGGGTTTCCCTCATACCGATTGCAAAGGCAATTCGGGGGGCATACACGCCGCAGTCCGAGTTTGTTTCCCTTACATTTTAAGTGTTGGTAAAATTTTTGAAGCTTTACGCACACCGCAGGGATATTTCTACTTTTTTAGTATATGATTTTTATTCTGGTTTATTCGTCATCTTCTTCTGTAAACTCGAATTCTTCTTCAAGTCTTGTCTGAAGAATAGAATATATTTTATTAAGTTCTGCTTCATCTTCGATGGGTTCGAGCATATCCTCTTCATCATTTGCAGGCACTATTCTCATTATATATACCATATCTTCTTCGGATTCTGCATCTTCTTCGTTTACATAAACCCCTGCTGCATAACGTTTGCCGTCATCTTCGATTATATCGATTATTTCCATTTCTACCTGATTTCCTTCTTCGTCAACCAGTGTGATGATATTGTTGTCTTCCATAATTATTCTCCTTTTTTAATTAGCATCAAGATATCCTTGTAATATAAAAGCAGCCGCAAGTTTATCAACAAGTCCTTTTCTTTTTTTGCCGCTGACTTTTCCTTCTTCAAGTGTGCGATGGGCATAGGCAGATGAAAGTCTTTCGTCCCATTCTATAACCTGTATACCAGAAAATTCTGCAAGTTCCTGCCCGAATTTTCTTGTCTTTTCTGCTCTCTCTCCCATCGAGCCATTCATATTCTTGGGCATTCCCATAACTACTTTTTCGGCTTTATATTCTTTTATACACTTATCTACTTCTATTAGCTGTTTTTGCCGCTCCTTTTCACTTATAACACACACGGGTTGTGCTGTTATTCCCATTAAATCGCTTACAGCTATTCCTATACGGCTATCGCCATAGTCTATTCCTAAAACTCTCATCCGAAAAGCCTTTCTTTTGCCTGCATTACTTCATATTTTATTTTTTCCGCATCTAAAGTTAAATACTCGCCTTCCTTATACAAAACTTTTCCGTCTACTATTGTATAATCAACGTCTGCCCCTTGTGCCGAATATACCATATTTGCGTACATGTCGTGTTTGGGATAATAATGAGGTTTTTCTGTATCAACTATTATGATATCTGCCTTCATCCCTTCTTTTACGTCCCCTGTATCGTAAAAACCGAGGGCTCGCGCCCCGTTTTGAGTTGCCATTTTGAATATATCTTTTGTGGGGATTCCTGATAAAAGTGCAGCTGTATGCATTTCTTCAATCATATTGAGGTTGTTATTTGAAGATGCACCGTCGGTACCAATACAAAGGTTAATGCCTTTTTCGTAAAGGGTTTTCATTGGTGCTATTCCGCTTGAAAGTTTAAGATTGCTTTCGGGATTATATATAACGTCAACTTTATACTGTTTTAATATTTCCATATCATTTTCTGTAAGGTGTACGCAATGTGCGGCAAGACAGCCTGCATCAAACACTCCCAAATCACGCATAAACTCTGTGGGTGTTTTTCCGTATTTTATAAATGCGTCACTGTTCTCGGTTTCGGTTTCAGAAAGATGTATGTGCAGTTTTACATTGTACTTACGTGCAATTTTTGTACACTCTGCTATATACTCGGGTGTGCAGGTATATATTGCATGCGGCCCGAAGGTTATGTGTATGCGATTGTTTTCGGTAGCATTAAATCTTTCGTAGGTTTTTATATTTTCTGTTATTTTTGAATCGTTTTCAAATCCGCTTATTTTATCAGAAGTAAGTCCCCTTGCACAAAGAACTTTTATGCCTGATTCTCTTACTGCCTCGCAAAATGCATCGCAGAAAAAATACATATCGTTAAACAAAACTGTGCCTGTTGAAAGCATTTCCATAATTGCAAGCTTTGAAGCCCAGTATACATCTTTTTCGCAAAGTTTATCTTCAACAGGAAAAATGCAATCAAAAAGCCATTTCTGAAGCGGTAATCCGTCGGCATAACCGCGCATTAAAACCATTGCTGCATGTGTATGTGCATTTACAAAGCCTGGCATTACTGTACGGTTTTTTCCTTCAATTACAGTGTCGGCTGTAAAATTTGTTCGGTCGCCTATATAGCTTATTCTGTCATATTCAATATAAATATTTGTTTTTTCTATAAGTTTATCCTGGCTAAGGATATTGATATCTTTTATAAGTATGCTCATAATTACTCTCTCATTTATTTTTTGGATTTAATATATCACGCCATGCCAAATCTCCTCGCTGGAGTCCGTGTATCAAAACTTCGGCTGTTGCCATATTTGTTGCTATGGGTATATTATGTACGTCACAAAGTCTTAAAAGTGCTTCAACATCTGGTTCGTGGGGATGGGCTGTTAATGGGTCTCTGAAAAAAAGTACCAAGTCTATTTCGTTATAGGCAATACGGCTGCCTATTTGTTGGTCGCCCCCCTGAGGGCCCGATAAAAATCTATGCACATCAAGCCCCGTTGCTTCCATAATCAATGTGCCGGTTGTTCCTGTTGCGCAAAGATTATGTTTTGCAAATATGCCGCGATATGCTATACAAAACTGAACCATAAGTTCTTTTTTCTTATCGTGTGCTATAAGTGCTATATTCACTTTTTCTCCTCCATTTTAATTTTCTTTCATTCTTTTTAGCAGTTTTTTTCTTCTGCCTTTTGCAAATATGTTTTTTGATCCTGCAAATTTTTGTACGGGAATTTTTTCTCCTAAAAGTCTTTTAGCAATGTTTATATATTCTTTAAATGCTGCGTCTTTTTTGTTTTTCATTGCTGACTTACCAAGGCTTGCTGCCATTTGTACTTCTTCACTTTCGGCTACTGCACCAAGAAAATCAACTGCTAAAAGCTCTATAATTTCATCAACAGTAAGCTGTGCACCCTTTTTTATGAGACGGGGGTTTATGCGGTTTACAATTATATATTTTTTTATATCTTTATTTTCAAGAAGGCATAAAACCTTGTCTGCATCACGAAGGGCTGCATAATCAGGCGTTGATACAACTAGAGCTGTATCTGCCCCCGAAACTGCATTTCTGAAACCGTGTTCAATGCCTGCAGGACAATCTATAAGTATGAAATCATATTCCTCTGAAAGCTCTTTTGTAAGCTTTTTCATCTGTTCTTCTTCTATTGCCTCTTTTTCGACAGTTTGTGAGGCTGCAAGCATAAAAAGGTTTTCTTCTATTTGTATGAGTGCCTGCGAAAGTCTGCATTTTCCTTCTAAAACGTCTGCAAAGTCGTACACAATCTTATTTTCTACAGAAAGTGCCACATCAAGGTTGCGAAGACCTAAATCTGCATCAATAACAAGCACCTTTTTTCCCATATCTGACAGAGCTTTGCCGAGATTTGCCGTTGTTGTTGTTTTTCCTACTCCGCCCTTGCCAGATGTTACAACCATTACTCTTCCCATTTTTTGCAAATCTCCTTTAAATTTAAAAATTTTTACAGCTGTTGCGTGTATGCTTTTGCAAGCTCACAAAGCTTTTCGTAATCATTATTTTCCAAAAATTTTTTATCTATAATATTTGAGCCTATTCCAAAACCCGATACTCCTGCTTTTAAATAGTCTTGCATATTGTTCTCGTTTATTCCTCCAACTGCAAGAAGTTTTATGTGTGAAAGCGGTGCTTTTACTGCTTTTACATATTCAATACCAAGATTTGTTATAGGAAACAGCTTTACAAAGTCTGCTCCAAAGCGGTGCGCTGCCTGAATTTCTGTTGGTGTGAGTGCTCCTGATATTGACACCATTTCAAGTTCTCGCGTTTTTTCTATAACTTTATCGTAAGTGTCAGGAGATATTATAAATTTGCCTCCTGCTTGTTTTGTAAGTTCAACCTGTTTTTCGCTTATAACGGTTCCTGCACCTATATACATTCTGCCTTCAAATTCTTTTGCAAGAAGATTTATATTTTCGGCAGTTTGCTCGTCGGGTACTATCCCTTTTGCATCGTAGGTTACTTCAAGAAGCCGTACTCCGCCTTCATACATTGCCTCTGTCAGCGGGATAAGTTTTTCTTTTTCTACACCTCTTACAATGACTATTATTTTTTTATCCTCTATTGTTTTTATTACATTTTCTCTCATTTTGAAATCTCCGTTAAAAATATATAATTTTCATTTACATATTGTCAATGATATTTTAACACAACAAAAGAATAAAATCAATGGGTGAGAATATTTTTAATACTTATATCATCAGCTTCAATTTCGCCGTTAAAACAAGCTTTGAATACATCTCTTGCTACTATTGCTGCGTTTGAACCGTGTACGCCGTGTTCAATTACAACACAAATTGCAACGGTAGGTGCGTTGCTTGGTGCGTAACCTACAAAAATTGCGTTATCTGAACCATCAGAAACTTCAGCTGTGCCGGTTTTCCCTCCTACACCAACCTCGAACTCATCGAAAACAGTGCTTGCAGTTCCGAACTCTACAACATTTTTCATACCATTCATAACTGCCGCTCTTGTTTCTTTATTAAGTTCTATACGACTTAAAATTTCAGGTTCGATTACTTTTATTATCTCGCCTGTTTCAGATGAACGTATTTCTTTTATAAGATGAGGCTTATATCTTGTGCCTCCGTTTGCAAGCATTGCAACATAATTTGCAAGCTGAATGGGTGTGAACATATTATCCGACTGTCCTATTGCCGCCTGCAAGGTATCGCCCGGCATCCATTCCTCGCCGCGGGCAGCTTTTTGTTCCGGTCCTGCTAAAATACCGCTGCTCTCTTCATTTTCGAGTTCAATACCTGTTTTGCTTCCAAGTCCGAACAATGTAGCATATTTATTGAGTGTGGTTATTGTTGTTCTTCTTCCCACATCATAGAAAAAATAGTTACAGGAATTTTCAAGCGCCTGTGTAACGTTTTGAGGTCCATGTGTTGCACCTGAACTGTATATCCAGCAACGTGGTTTATAATCAGAATAATAATCGTATATTCCTTCGTCTGTTATGCTGGTATATGGTGTAATTATTTTTTCTTCAAGTGCAGCTATTGAAGTTATCATTTTAAAGGTTGAACCAGGTTCATACGCTCCACCTATTGCCCTGTTGAACATAGGAAGCCTTTTATCTTTACTTAAAGACGAATAATCCTCATCAAAGGTTGAAGGATTATACGAAGGGTATGATGCGATTGCAAGTATTTCTCCACTGTTTATATCAAGTGCAACTACTGCACCGCTTGATGCATCGTAGCCTTCCCCTTCTTCTTCGGCACTTCTTTCCCTTACATAGGCAATTCCTTCTTTAAGGGCACGCTCTGCCGCTTTTTGAATTTCTGCATCTATTGTCAGTACAACATTATTGCCTTTTTTTGAAGATTGATGCGCAGTTACATCTACTTTTTTGCCGTCAAGGCTTTGCTCTACTCTGCTTAATCCGTTTTTGCCTTTTAAATTATCTTCGCAGACTTTTTCTATGCCTTGTTTGCCTATAATATCGTTCATACTGTAGCCTTGTTCCTGCAAGGTTTCGTATTCTTCTTTATAAATTCTCCCCACTCGTCCGAGAATGTGCGCAGCGAGCGAACCTTCCGGATATTCCCTCATAGGAGATGTTGTAATTGCCACTCCCGGTAAGTCCATTGACTGTTCTTTTACCTTTGTTATCATATCGTCACTTGCATTTTGTGCAAGCGTATATTCAACAGATTCCGAAAAGCCTAAAACGTCCATCTCATAACGGGCACCTATTATAAATCTTGCCTGTTTATCTGTATAATAATTTTCTACATTATACTCTTTACGGAAGTGCTCAAGTATTTTATCTGCATCGGCATTTTTATCTATTCCGTATTTTTCTTTCCATTCAGTTTCTGATTCTCCGCTTATAAGTATTTCATAAGGTTCTTCGTCTGATAAAGGAAAGCTTTCGGTTGTCAAACTTCCGTCTTCTCTTGCCCATGTTGTAAGGGTAAGAAGCATTTTATTTATCTGTGCATCAGACATATCATTTACCTGATACATTTTTACTGCATAACCTGTTTTGTTCTTTACAAGCTCTTTTCCGTTTCGGTCTAATATATCTCCGCGAGGAGCCTCAACTGAGGTTGTACGGAAAAGACGCTGTTCACTTTGTTTTCTGTACTCGTCCCCTTTTATTATCTGAAGATGAATAAGTCTACTGAAGGTTGCAAGACAAAAAAATGCTATAATAAAATAAATTATGCGGTATCTTATATTCATTGTCCGCCCCTCCTTTCAACACCTATTCCTATAATGATATTTAAAGGCTTATACAACAAAAGCTGAACTGCGGCTGTGTATGCCGCTGTTGGAATTGCATATCTGAATATTGCATACACAAGATTGCCTGTACCCCAAACTGTGTATGTGAAAATATATGAAATGACCTGAACTAATACTGTCATAATAAGAGTTATCCAGGATGTTACAAATTCAGATTTTTTATAAAATTCTCCAGACATAAAAGAAATAAATATTGCTGAATACATAAACAAAAGTGCATTAAAACCAAATACTCTTCCCCATAAAACGTCGGTAAGTACTCCTGCTAAAAGTCCTAAAAGTCCAGCTTCAAAAGGTTCTGTTTCAAGAGAAATCATCATAATAAGAGCAAAAGCAAGACACGGGGAAATACCCTGAATGTTAAGAAACGAGCCCCATGTGCATTCAAGTATAAAAGCAAATATTATTGCTACTACTCTTACTGTATACTTCATAATACCTCTTAATTGATTATTACCAATACTTCATCTATTTTTTCGAAATTAACTGCCGTTTCAACTATGGCGTTATGATAAAGCCCCTGCTCGTCGGCAGTAAAGTTTTTTACTCTGCCGATAAGAAGTCCTGATGGGTATATTCCCCCAAGGCCTGACGTTTCGACATAATCGCCTACCGTCATTGATGCGCCTTTTGATATATAGGCAAGCTTACATGTTCCTTCTTCGGAAAGTTCAAGATTGCCTTCAACTATTGCTCTGTCCCCTGTTCTGTTTATTATTGCTCCGACTGATGATGACTGGTCAATAATGGTTATTACTTTTGCCCAGGTTGTTCCTACCTCGCTTATATAACCTACAAGTCCGTCAGAATTTATTACAGGCTGTTTTTTCTTTATTCCGCTGCTTGTTCCTCTGTTTATTGTAAAATCATAGTACCAGTTTCCTGCATCCTTTGCCGAAACTTTTGCCGCAACGGTTTTTATATCGTTTTTATCATGCTGAAGCTGCAAAAGATTTTTTAAACGCTCGTTTTCGTTTTGCAGGGTATAGAGTTTTCGCGAGTCTTCTTCAAGTTCTTTTACGCGAGCCTTTAAGGTTTCGTTTTCCTGTCTGTAATCAGCTATGCTGCGGAAACGCTCGAAAAAGTTTTCAGTTGCCGTGCCTATACTGTAAAAAAATCTCTGTACGGGGGTTACTACTATTCCTACCCCATCTTCTGCAAAGTTCTCTTTATCTCTTGATATGGTTGAAATTATCATCAATGCAAAAATAAGCAATGTTATTATTATCAATACTATAAAAAATTTACTTCTGAAAAAATTATTCATATTGCATCTCCAGTTCAAATTCATCTTCAAGAAACTTTTTTAACGGTGTTATAGGAAGTCCTACAACATTTTTGTAATCTCCTTCAATTTTGCTTACAAAGGAAAACGGATCATTCTGCACACCGTAAGCTCCTGCTTTATCCATTGGAATTTTGGTTTTTATATATTCATTTATTTCATCTGGCGTTAGTTTACGGAAGGTTACTTTTGTTGTTTCGCAAAAAGAAGCGGTATACCCATCTTTTTCTTTTATAACGCAGACACCTGTCATAACCTCGTGTGTTCTCCCTGAAAGTGCAGAAAGCATTTCAAATGCATGTGCTTCGTTTTTAGGTTTGCCTAAAATTTTATTATCAAGCACTACTACTGTATCGGCACCTATTACGAAACGGTTTTTCATTCCTTTTTTTACTACCGCTGCAGCTTTTTTTATTGCTGTCTGTTGTACTGCAATCTGCGGAGACAAAAATTCGGGAAAGGTTTCGTCTATATCTGCTATTTTTATTTCAAAATCAAAGCCTGCATCATAAAGAAGTTGTTTTCTTCTTGGCGATGCCGATGCCAGAACAAATTTATTCAAGATTTAATCTCCTTTAATTTTTTTAGTCTTGGAACTAAAAAGTTTGCACATACCCCGGTGAAAAAGCCTGTAAAAGATGATATAAGTATTAAAAGCATAAGATATGCAAACATTTTTGTTGTGCCTATTAAGACCGAGGCTACTGCTACCTGTGCACTGCTATGTGCCACTGCACCTAAAAGGCTTATTCCCGCAAAGCTTAATTTGCCGTAAAACAGTTTATATGCTACTGCCATTATAAGCCACGCAGCAACACCTCCTGCAAGCGAAAACGGGTATGCTGAAAATGTGCCTGTTAGAAGAGCTGTTACAAATGTGCGTACCAAAACTATTAATAAGGCTTCCTTTACAGACAAAATTGATATTGCTGATAATGTTACCACATTTGCAAGCCCTATTTTTGACCCATACATAAATCCGGGAGAAGGTAGCATATTTTCAATTATTGAAAGTACGATTGCTGTTGCGGCAAAAATACCTGTATATACTGTCCTGTTTTTTTCAATACGATGTAGCATCTACATCACTTTCTCCTTCGATATATATTATAAGTCTGTTTGGAAGGCAAACTATACTGTCTCCCGGTTTTGTTATTTTACCCTTTTTTATGTCCGTTTTATCGGGACAGTCCGCCTCTTTAACATAGACTCCGTCTTTTTGAAGTACAATGGTGTTTGAGCCGTATTGTGTTTTTATCTGTACTGTTTTATCTTCTTTAATATCTGACAGGTAATAACGGGAATGTTCTTCCCCGTCAATTTCTATTATAACTGTTTTTTCAGTTTCTTCTGAAAAAAATGAATTTATTAAAAGAAGTCCTGCTACACAAAAAATTAAAACAAGTAAAATTATATCGGCAGGTTTTATATTACTTTTTTCCTGTTGAGCCAAAGCCGCCCTCTCCTCTTTGTGTATCGTTTAAAGTATCGGCTGTTTCTATTTCAAACTGAGGTGTATTTGTTATAACCATCTGGGCTATTCTTTCGCCGTCGGTTATGGTATATGGCTTGTCCCCAAGATTTATAATGCCGCATTTTATTTCTCCGCGGTAGTCACTGTCTATAACGCCAACACAGTTTGATAATGTTAACCCGTATTTTACTGCAAGTCCGCTTCTTGGATATATCATTCCTGCATAATTTTCGGGTATTTCAACTGCTATTCCTGTTGGAACAAGCGCCTTCTGCATAGGGTTTAAAACTATATCTTCATCAATACATGCAGATAAATCCATACCTGCCGCCTGCTCCGATGCATACACGGGCAGTTTTGCTTTATCGTTTAACTTTTTTACTTTTATTTTCACTGTAATACCCCCTTGTGATTATTCCGTTGTATTTTTCTTCTTTTTTTATCATTCTTATTATTTTTTTAGTTTCTTCTTCTGTTTCTACCGAAAAATACATAAGTCCGAAGGATACACATTTTAAAGGTTTATCCCCCATATAAAGCGGACAGGAGTTATAAATTATATTACGACAGCTTTCCCCTTGCTTTAATACAGGGAACTTTGCCCCTATACCGTCAACAAACGAAGCATTGCAAACACATTTGCCTGCTGCTTCTTTTATAAGGCAGTTTTCGGTAATCATAAGAGGAAGTCTTCCGTAAATTACTGTTTCTATCGGTAAAATATTGCTTTCAGACAAGTCTTTTACTGCAGAAATTGAAAGTTCAGGCGACAAGGCAGTGCTTTTTACACCTATATCCTTATATGCTTTAAGTGCGGCACGATTTGTTATATTAAGTCCCATTCCGCCTATGATTTCGGCATTGAGAGTTTTTGCAAGCTCTATACCGTCGATGCTTTCGCAATATATTTGTGTTGCTCCCTGAAGATTTGTTATAACCTTTTCTCTTTCGTATTTTTTTATAATTGGCGAAAGAGCTGGTATTATTTGTTTATAATTTTTGAAGTTTTTACATATATGTTCAGGAACGTATATTCTTTCAACGTCTTCCGAAAGGCAGGCTTTTGCTTGTTCTTCAGTTGTTGCATAAGCTGAAAGAGTGAAACTTTTTTGTGTGTTTTTTCCTGTTATATTTAAATCAAAATCGTTTACTGTTATTTCTTTTGGTTTTGCAAGCTCTGATTCAAGTTCTTGAGTCAAAATTCTTCTTGCAAGGTTTATATTGGCAATTTTTACAGGGAAATCAGATTGAACATTTATATTCTTTGCAAAAAACGGCGTCGAACCGAGTTTTGAAAGTTGTTCTTTTATTCTTTCAGCCAAAACTTCTGGAACATCTTCTTTTTCTATTTTTAAACTTACTTTTTTGTCTTTTAAGGAAAAGGTAAGATGGGAATCTGAAAAATCAATATTTATCCCCTGTTTTTTGTTTTCGTTGCCTTCCTTATAAATCGTCTGTGCTTTTTTTAAAAGCTTTGATGATGCGGTTTTGCCTGCGTTATCGTTTGATACCGAGGCTATTATCATATTCTTTTTATCGCCGTTAAAATATGAGCTTGTAAAGTTGTCTCCCCGGCAAAAAATTTCTTTAAGTTCCTCTTTGTCTTCTTTTGTAAATTCCCCGCTGTCTAAAATTTTGCGGTATATACTTGTTACAAGTGCTGTGTATTCGGGAGTTTTCATTCTTCCTTCAATTTTAAACGAGGTTACTCCCATTTTTTGAAGCTCGGGAATTTCTTTAGCAAGGCACAAATCGCGAAGGCTTAAAAAGTATCCTTCTTTTTTACCGAATTTGTATTTTTTACGGCAGGGTTGAGCGCAGGCTCCGCGGTTTCCGCTTCTGCCCCCTATCATACTGCTCATTAAACATTTGCCCGAATAACTCATACACAATGCTCCGTGAACAAAAACTTCTGTTTCTATCCCCAAAGAGCACACTTCGGCTATTTCTTCTTTTGTCATTTCTCTTGAAAGAACTACTCTTTCAAACCCATACTCTTTTAAAAGCTTTGCTCCGAGTGCACTATGAACTGTCATTTGCGTGCTTGCGTGCAAAGGAATATTTGGTGCCATACTCTTTATTGCATAGGCTATGCCCATATCCTGAACAATAAATCCATCTATACCTATTTGTGCCGAATACTTTATAAGGTCTTTTGCCTTTTTGAAATCTTTATCATCTACAAGTGTGTTCAAGGCAAGATAAACCTTGCACCCCCTTACGTGCGCATATTTTACAGAGGTGCAAAGCTCTTCGTTATCAAAATTTGTTGCTCCTGTTCTTGCAGAGAAACTGCGTGCACCAAGGTACACCGCATCTGCTCCGCCCTGTACCGCAGCTAAAAGCTGTGCAGGTCCGCCCGCAGGAGAAAGCAATTCAAAGGTATTCATAAGCTTTTTTTCTTTCGATATATTTACTAAACATTATACACTATATTATCTATAAAAGCAAAACTATTTTTCAAAAATTTACTATTTCTTAATATTTACTTGAAAAATATAAAAAATAATGGTAAAATTACAAGTAATTATAATTACGGAGGTATTTTTATGACCAAAGAAAAATTTTATATAACTACTCCGATATACTATCCGAGCGGTAATTTACACATAGGGCACACCTACACAACTGTTGCTGCCGACACTGTTGCACGTTACAAGAGAATGCGCGGCTATGACGTTATGTTTTTAACCGGTACTGACGAGCACGGACAGAAAATTCAGGAAAAAGCAAAGGCTGCGGGTGTTTCACCCAAAGAATATGTTGACAATATTGTAAAAGGCATAAAAGAGCTTTGGAAGCTTATGAATATTTCGAACGATAAATTTATAAGAACTACCGATGATTATCATGTTGCGGCAGTTCAGAAAATATTTAAAAAGCTTTATGACAAGGGCGACATTTACAAGGGTGAATACGAAGGCTGGTACTGTACTCCTTGTGAATCTTTCTGGACAGAGCATCAGCTTGTTGACGGCAAGTGCCCCGATTGTGGCAGAGATGTTCAAAAAACAAAGGAAGAAAGCTACTTTTTCCGTCTTTCGAAATATCAGGACAGACTTATTGATTTAATAGAAAACACTGACTTTTTAGAGCCTGAATCAAGAAGAAACGAAATGTTAAACAACTTCCTTCGTCCCGGTCTTGAAGATTTAAGTGTTTCAAGAACAAGTTTTGACTGGGGTGTTCCTGTTGAATTTGACGAAGGTCACGTTGTTTATGTTTGGCTTGATGCTCTTTCAAACTACATCACTGCTTTAGGTGCTTTTTCTGACAATGATGAAGATTTTAAAAAGTTCTGGCCTGCCGATGTTCATCTTATGGCAAAGGAAATTGTAAGATTCCACTCCATAATTTGGCCCGCTATTTTAATGGCTTTGGATATTCCTCTCCCCAAAAAAGTTTGCGGTCATGGTTGGTTACTTCTTGACGGCGGAAAAATGTCTAAATCAAAGCAAAATGTTGTTGACCCTGTTATTTTGGCAGAAAAATACAGCGTTGATGCATTGAGATTCTTTGTGCTTCGTGAAATGCCTTTTGGCTCTGACAGCGAATTTTCGAATCAGGCTTTGATAAACAGAATAAATTCTGACCTTGCAAATGACCTTGGAAACCTTGTAAGCAGAACAGTTGCTATGATTGATAAATATTTTGGCGGTACTCTTCCAAGCGAACGTGTTGCCGGAGATTTTGATGAAGATTTGAAAACAATTGCTCTTGATACTGTTAAAAAGGTTGAAAAATCTCTTGACACATTACATTTTAGCGTTGCTCTTACAGATATTTGGGCTTTGGTTTCACGCACAAACAAGTATATTGACGAAACAATGCCCTGGGCACTTGCAAAAGATGAAGCAAACAAAGCAAGACTTGCTGAAGTTATGTATAATTTAGCTGAAAGCATCCGCATTATTTCTGTTTTAATTGCTCCTTTTATGCCCGAAACTTCTGCCGAAATTCAAAAGCAGATTGGTGCTCAAAGTGCCATTACTTGGGATTCTTTATCATCGTTTGGAAATATGCCCGAAGGCTTTAAATCGGAAAAAGGCAAAAATCTTTTCCCGAGAATAGACGTTGAAAAAGAACTTGCAGAACTTGAAACTTTAAGTGCTCCAAAAGCAGAAAAGAAAGAAATTCCCGAAGAGGAGCTTATAGGCATTGAGGATTTTGCAAAGCTTGATATTTGTGTTGCAGAAATTAAAGAGGCTGAAGAAATTGAAGGTTCTGACAAGCTTTTGAAGCTTTTGGTTGATATTGGAACTGAAACAAGACAGGTTGTGTCGGGAATTAAAAAAGCTTACTCCCCTGCTGACCTTATAGGCAAAAAGGTTGCTTTGATTAAAAACTTAAAACCTGTAAAATTACGCGGCATTTTAAGCGAAGGTATGATTCTGGCTGCTGCAGATAAAAAGAATCTGTCGTTACTTTCTACCCTTTCGGATATGCCTAACGGTACAAAAATAAGCTAAAAGAGGTACAAAATGTTTTTTGACGCACATGCCCACTATGATGACAAGGCATTTAAAGAAGACCGTGACGAGGTTATTTTATCTTTAAAAAATGCAAAAATTGATTATGTTGTAAATGCAGGCAGTTGCATAAGAACAAGCAAGGCATCTGTAAAACTTGCTGAAAAATATGATTTTATTTATGCAACTGTGGGAGTTCATCCGGGCAATATTACAAATTTTGGCGAAGCTTCGCTTGAAAAACTCCGCAAGCTTTGCGAGCACGAAAAGGTTGTAGCTATTGGAGAGATAGGTTTGGATTATCATTATGATAATACCGATAAAGATTTACAAAAAGAGGCTTTTATAGCTCAGCTTGAATTTGCAAAAGAAGTGGGATTGCCTGTTGTAATTCACAACAGAGATTCTTTTTCAGATTGTCTTGATATCATAAAAGCTTCTCCAATAAGAGAAACAGGCGGCCTTATTCACTGTTTTTCGGGAAGCGTTGAGTTTTTAAAAATTATACTTGATATGGGCCTTTACATTTCTTTAGGTGGAACTGTTACTTTTAAAAATGCAAACAAGCTTTTAGATGTTGCAAGGTATGTTCCTCTTGACAGATTGATGCTTGAAACTGATTGCCCGTATCTTTCTCCTGTACCTTTCAGAGGAAAAAGAAATTCTTCGGTTTATATTTGTCATACTGCTGAAAAAATTGCCGAGTTAAAAGGAATTTCTTTAGAGGAAGTTGCTTTTGAAACATCGGAAAATGCAAAAAGATTTTATGGTATAAAATAAATAAAAAAGCGGACTTTCGTCCGCTTTTTTATTTTGGAATATAACAGGGTTTTGCATTTTTTATAATCATTTCTTCTGTTTGCAAAAATTCAGAAATTCTGTCTTCTGAAAGTTTTTTTGCAAGATGTGTATATGCCTTTTTATAATCTTTTTTTATGTTAAATTCGTTATGCATATCTGTACCCAGAAGGCTTGCTGTCCCTTTTTTAAAGAAGGAGACTGCTTTTCCTCTTGTCCAGAAATTATTTATGTATCCTGCGTTCATTTGAAGTATACAACCGTTGTCCACAAGCTCTTTTAAAAATCTTAGGTTAGCGTTTTTATATATGTATCTTTCAAAATGTGCCATTATAGGAACTATATTTCGTTGCGTTAAGAGTGCATGAATTGCTCTGAAAACTGTTTTTGAGCATGGATCATGTACCGGCAATTCAAGCAAAAGATAGTTTGTGCCTTCAATACACAGTTTTTCAATATCGTCAACACGCCATATTTCTTCAAAAAAATATGTTTCTGCCCCGAGATAAAGTTCAATATTTACAGGGTCATTTTCGAGTGCGGTGCATAACTTTTTTAAAGATTCTTCTCTTTTTTCAAGAAACGTTTCTATATTGTTCTGATATGCATAAAAATGCGGTGTAAGAACTACTTTTTTTACTTCGCATTTTTCTTCTTCTTTAAGTAAACAAACAGATTGCTTGCACGATCTGCTTCCGTCATCAAGTTCAGGCAATAAATGTGAATGAAAATCTATCATATCGTTTGCCAACTCCTTTTTAACTTTTATTAGTACGGATTGTCGTATTTACTTCTGTTGTAATAATATCTGTGATATTTAGCATAGCTGCTGCTTTGTTTATTCATTCTGCCATTTAATATAAACCCAAGCAGTTTTGCATTTGCAAATTTTAATTTTGAAACAGCATCTGAAACGCTGTCTTTTTCGGTTATTCCCTGACGAACTACCAGAAGAACGCCATCTGCAAGACGTGAAAGAATTATGGTATCGGCAACAACGTTTACGGGAGGTGTATCAAGAAGAATATAATCGTATTTTTCTGACAAATCTTCAAGAAGTTTTTCCATAGCTTCCGAGCCTAAAAGTTCAGCAGGATTGGGAGATGTAGATCCTGCGAAAATAACCTCGAGATTTTCGTGTTCTGTTTTTTTGATAACGTTTTCGAGAGGAACAAGGCCTACTAAAAGGTTGGAAAGTCCTTCCTTTTCAGAGGTCATATCCAGAAGTTTTCCCTGGCTTGGTCTTCTTAAGTCACAATCTATAAGTAAAACTTTGGAGCCGTTTTGTGCAAATGTTATTGCAAGGTTTAATGAGTTTGTGCTTTTTCCTTCCGCTTCGAAAGAACTTGCAATTATTATTTTTTTACAACCCTTTTGAGGCAGTGTGAAAATTATATTCGTTCTTAAAGCCTTATATGCTTCAACAACGTCAAATCTGCTTTTTTTATTAAGAATTCTTGCACGTCTTATTTCTGGAGATTCATTTTTTTCTTTTTTATTGAAAATATTCGCGAACATATGTCGTGCACCTTTTCCTAAAGTTTTTCCCATTTCTCCTACCTCCTTATTTATTTTCGAGTAACTCTTCTGCTGTTATCTCGGGTATGTTTCCGAGTACCGGCAATGAGAAAAGGTTTGTTAAATCTTCTGCTGTTTTTATTCTTAAATCAAAAAATTCACGCAAGAAAACAAACGCCATGCTTAAAATCATTCCGAGCAACACGCCTATAAGTGTATTCTTTTTAATATTAGGCGATATAGGTGCGACAGGCATTATTGCATCATCTATAAGTTTTACCGAGCTTGATTCAATATAGTAAGGTATTTTTTCCGGAACAACCTCTCCTATTGCTTTTGCCACTTTATATGCATGCTCGGGATTTGTGCTGTTTACAACAATTTTAAACATTTCGGTGTCTTCTACAACCAAAACATTTATCATGCTTTTTATTTCGCTTACAGACCCTTTTAAGCCATACTTCTTTTTAAGGGTTTTTGAAACTTCGTCTATTACCGAATTGCTTGTTGTTATTGCTGTATATGTTTTTACAAGCATCTGTGCCGCATTTATATCGGTATAGTTTGCTTTTGCAGGTTCGTTGCCTCCTGTGCTTTTATAGTTGTTTACATACATTGTTATATCTGCGGAATATACAGGGCTAACATAAAATTTTGTATAGGCGAAAGCTCCTGCTCCGAAAATAAGTGCAACTATTGCTATAACAAGCCAGTTTGCAAGTAATACAGTGAAAATACGTTTTAAGTCAAGCTGATTGTTTTCGTTGTTTTCCATTTGTTCTCCCCCTGTTTTTTAAAATTTAAAAAATATTTTTTCTGCAAGTCTTTTTAGTTTTATTAAAAATGTATCGCTTTTAGGATCGCAAGGTTTTACAAGAATTTTATATACCCCTGCTTTGTGAGCACCAAAAAGGTCGGTAAAAATTTGGTCACCTATTGCGGCGGTAGTTTCTTTATTTGTTCCCATAAGCTGCATTGCTTTTAAGTATCCCTGTTGTTTGGGTTTTGCCGCAAGAAATACATAAGGTAATTTTAACGGCTGATTGAATATTTGCACACGCTCTTCAACATTGTTTGAGACAATACAGGCTTTTATATTGTTTTGTTTTAAATTCTCAACAAAATCCTGTACTTTTTGTGTGCAATACGGGTATCCGTGCGGAACAAGTGTATTATCAATATCTAAAATTATGCCTGATATACCTTTTTGCGCAAGGGCTTTTATATTAAGTTGTTCAAAAGAGTCAAGATATTCGTCAGGTTTAATCAATCTTAAAATCCTCCGCTTTGAACTTTGAAAAATCAACGTTTCTCGGACGTTGTACCTTTAATTTAAAAGGATCAAATTCATAGCTTTGACAAATATAACGTCTTGAAACAACTGCGTTTTTTTTGCAAAAAACTTCCCTTTTTACAGGTATATATTTTCCGTGTTTGCAATATTTGCAACAATGCATGTTTTCATACATTTTTATTTACCCTATCTTTTCTGTAATTATTTTAGGAAATGCTTCTTTAAAAGATTCAATATCGGGAAGCTCTGTTCCTTCTCTTGCGATTTTCGCCGCCGCAAAGGAGGATGCATATTTTAAGCAGTTATCCATACTACGGCTTTCTGAAAGTCCGTAAATATATCCGCCCAGAAAACTATCCCCTGCTCCTACAGTGCTTTTTACATCTACCTTTGCAGGGTAGGCACGATAAATACCACTTTTACCTGCCGCTATTGCCCCATTACCTCCAAGGGTAAGAAGCACTGTTCCAATTCCTTTTTCTACAATTTCTGCCGCTGCCTGTGCCGCTTCCCCTATTGATTTTATTTTTCTGCCTATTAAACTCTCAAGTTCTGTCTGATTAGGCTTTATTATATCAGGGCCTGCTTCAAGTCCTTTTAAAAAGGCTTCTCCATCGGCATCAAGAATTGTAACTGCATTATTGTCTTTACCTATTTTTATCAGTTTGCGGTAAATATCAGGACTTATATTTGGAGGATAACTTCCTCCTACATAAAAAATGTCGCTTTCTTTTGCTGTTTTTGTGCATTTTTTTAAAAGCTCGGCAATATCACTGTCAGCAACATCGGGACCTGATTCGTTAACATCGGTATAGTTTTTATTTTCTAAATCAACTATTTTGGTATTTACTCTGGTTTCGCCCATGGTATGAACAAAATCAGTTGTAATATCCATTTTTCTTAACGAGTCTTCTATATATCTTCCGTTTGCGCCGCTTACAAAGCCTGTTGCTATACTCTTAAAA
>JAZNQL010000053.1:0-5824 GCA_045590155.1 Clostridia bacterium
TTCCGAAATCATAGCGCCTGCACGAAGTCCTACACGATGGAACATTAAATCTGTATCATCGGGGTCGGAATCAGCTTTTACGCCGATATCGGTAATTGTCCATCCCTTTTTTCTTAAGTGCTCGCAAACTGCTTCCTTTAAGGGATAGCCCGCAAAATCTGCACCTACAAGTAACTGTTTATCTTTTATCTTTTTCATACTTAAACTCCTTTATTTAAATTTAACTACTACTTAATATCCAGCAGAGTTACTGCGTTTTTCCACAATATATGTTCCAGTTCTTCGTCTGTAAGCTTTGAGTAAAGAACACTTCTTACATACATTTCGGGATTGTATCCCGGGAAATCTGTACCAAATAGAATTTTTTCTTTTGAAACTTTATCAACTCCATAACGTAGCATACCATAAGCAGCAATACCTGTGCCTGATAAATCCAAATACACGTTATCGTGATTTTTAACAATTTCCAGTCTGTTTTCATAGTCATTACCATAACTGGGATGAGCCATAACAATTTTTAAATTTTTAAATTCTTTGGCAATCTTTGCAAATTCATCAGGGTCTCCCGGATGCACTGAAACAAGCATTTCCTTTTCTTCACAAAGTTTGAAAAGCTCAAAAAAACCTTTTGATAAATAGGTATCACATCCCATAAGATAGGGACAAAGTTCCCCTACAAGCTTTACGCCTTTATTATAATACTTTTCTATTTCGGCAGCTGAAAGCTCGGGAAAATCGGGATGAATGTGAATCCCCGGAACAAAAAAGTCGCTGTATTTTTCGTAAAAAGAGAAAATCATTTCATTAAGCGTTTGCACTGCTTTTCCGTAATCTTGGCAACCTTCAAGAAGGGGAAGGTCAATAGCAGAGCCTGCCGCCATTGTGATGTCCGCTCTTTTAAGTTCTTCTACAAAAAGTTCGTCGGTCATATCATAACCATACTTTTGTGTAGTGTTGTTTTTTGGGTGTGAATGAAAATCAAATACTTTCAAGAAAAAACCTCCTTTTAAGTATGTAATCGTGACACTTTAAAATTATATTTGTCTTTTGTGTTTTAATAACCACTGATAGGTTTCAATATTATTGAAGGTATCTGTCCATACATCATGGTCGTATCCTTCCATGCGAACAAGTTCAACCTTTCCGCCTTTGATGTTAACTTTTTCTGCCATAAGTTCGCTTTCGCGGAAAAGAACGGTCGTATCGTCTGTTCCGTGGACTGCACGAATGGGGAACTGAATTCTGTCACGAACTCCGGCATAAAGTCCGCCACCGCAACAAATTACTGCTGCAGCAAAAAGGTCGGGATGCACAAATGCCATTGTCCAAGCTGTATATCCGCCCATGCTTGAGCCCGAAAGGTATACTCTGTCTTCGTCTACATAGTCTTTTGCAATCATATCTTTCATAAAATCAACAACATAAGTGAAATTCTGGAACCAGGTATAGTCATCGTCACAACTGGGAGCAACAAATATAAATGGCATATCGTCTGTTAAAACGTCACGTCTTAAAGGGCAATCGTTAATTGCCATATCAACATTTCCGGGCACCTGTCCCATACCGTGGAAGTAAAACAATATAGGATACTTTTTGTCTTCAGAAAAATCCTTGGGGAACTCAATCCCATAATTTAATTTGTAGTCATATTTTGTGTAAGTTTGTTTTTGGTACATTTTTTTACTCCTTTATTTAGTTATCCAATAACATATAGAAAATCTCTTTAATTTTAAATTGTATATTTTGCTTTATATTCTTCATAAAGAGCCATAAAGCTATTTTCGTTATCGTCTTTTATATGCTTTAAATATTCGTGTGTTTCAAAATTGCCTTGCGACATTTCAAGAATACATGCGGCAATGTTTGAACAATGGTCTGAAATTCTTTCGTAGTTTGTAACAAGGTCCGATAATATAAAACCAAGTTCAACTGTGCATCCGCCTTCTGTAAGACGCTGGATATGATGGCTCTTGCTCTTACGTTTTAAGCGGTCTATAACCTGCTCTAAAGGTTCAACCTTCTTTGCAAGTTCTGTATCCTGATTTATTAAAGCACGTGTTGTTAAATCTACAATATCGCAAACTGCCATAGACATAACATCAATATCGTGTCTTGCGTTTTCCGAGAACTGAAGATTTTTTGTATGAGCTTCTTCAATAGCTTCAACAATATTTGCAGTATGGTCTGAAATTCGTTCAACATCTCCTATAACGTGCAGAAGCTGGGTTACATGGTTACTGTCTTTTGTAGAGAGGGGAAGCTGTGCAAGCTTTACAAGATAAGCGCCAAGCTTGTCCTCGTACTTATCGATTTCGCCTTCTGTAGCCATAATAGCTTTTGCCTTTTCTTCGTCAAATCCATTCATAAGAGTTGAAGCATCTGAAAGAGCATTTTGTGCTAGAGTTGCCATATCTCCTGCAAGAGTACGGCACTTTTCGACCGCAAAGGAAGGAACGGCAAGGAAGCGCTCGTCCAAAGTATCGAATGCGCCTGCAACGTGAGGTTTTTTATCTTCTTTGATTGCTTTAACACAAATCATTTCTATCCACTTGCAGAAAGGAAGGAGAACGATTGTTGACAAAACATTAAATATTGTATGAGCCACGGCTATTGTAAAAGGAGTTACTGCGTGATTCATAAAAGAGAAAGGATAAAAATGATTTATTACATAAAAAGGAATGGTTACTACCAAAACGCCTATAATTTTAATAAATACGCAGGCAAAGGCAACTCGTTTTGCGGAAGAATTACCCTTTAAAGAGGAAAGAACGGGGGTTATTGTTGTGCCTATATTCTGTCCTAAAATTACAGGCCATGCAGTGGAGAAAGGAATAACCGTAGTAATTGAAAGTGCCTGCAAAATACCAACCGAAGCGGACGAGGATTGAATTATAGCTGTAAGAACAAGCCCTACTAAAATACCCATAACAGGATTTGCAAACATAATCATAAGCTTTGCAAAGTTAGGGTCATCCTTTAAACCTGCCATAGAACCGCTCATAATATCCATACCGAAAATAAGAACGCTGAAACCAAGCAAAATTGTTCCAATATCTTTTTGTTTGTCATTTTTAGCAATAAAGGTAAGAATAATACCAATCATAGCTAAAATGGGGGTAAACGAAGTGGGCTTTAAAAGCTGCAAGAAAAAGCTGTCACCGCTTATGCCTGATGAACTTAAAATCCATGCAGTAACGGTAGTACCTACATTTGCACCCATTATTATGCTGATGGTTTGTCCAAGCTTCATAAGGCCTGAATTTACAAAACCTACAAGCATAACAGTTGTAGCAGAAGAACTTTGTATAACTGCAGTTACTAAAAGTCCAAGCAGAAAGCCTTTAAGGCGCGTGGATGTGAATCGGTTCAAAATTGATTCAAGCTTTCCGCCCGAAAGTTTTTTAAGACCGTCACCCATTACGTCCATTCCGTAAAGGAATAAAGCTAAGCCACCGATAAGAGTTAAAACTGAAAAAAAGTCCATGCAGAATCCTCCGTATGCATATTTTTAAAAATTGCCTAAAACGACAGGTTAATTATATATTAACTCATAATAAAATTCAATAGTTTTAATAAACATTTTGACAAAAAAAGTTATTTTATATCATAAAAAAATATTTTACTTGAAATTTTTATCAAGATATGATATCATATTATATAATGTAAAAATAGAATTTTATTTTTATGAATGAAGGAGCATGATAAAAGTGTCATTGAATTTAAAGGATATATGCACAAAGTTTGGAATTAAAGCAGAAGAAAAAGATGTTCAACCCTATGGTAGCGGACATATAAACACTACCTATCTTGTAAGCTGCGACGCAGGATATATTCTTCAAAAAATAAATGTAAAGGTTTTTAAAGATGTTGATAAGGTTATGGAAAATATAGCAAACCTCACAGATTATATGAGAGAGCAGATAACTGCTGCAGGCGGAAATCCTGATAGAGAAACTCTTACTTTAATCAGGACCATTGACGGAGATATATATTACAAGGTTGATGACGAAACATATTTTCGTATGTATAAGTTTATAACAGACTCAATTTCATACGATTTTGTAGAAAATCCGAAACAACTTTATTATACAGGTAAGGCTTTCGGTAAATTCCAGCAAAAACTTAACGGATTTTCGATAGACAGCTTCCACGAAACTATTAAAGACTTCCATAACACACCTGTTCGTTATCAGCAACTTGAGGATGCAATTAAAAATAACGCATCTGGCAGAAAAGACAGCGTGCAGGAAGAAATAGATTTTGCTGCAAAGTATAAAAAATATACACAGGTAGTAACCGATGCGATAAAAAATGGAGAAATACCTCTTCGTGTTACCCACAACGACACAAAGCTTAACAATGTTTTGTTTGATAAGGACACAGGCGAAGGAGTTTGTGTAATAGACCTTGATACAATAATGCCCGGCTCAATGCTTTACGATTTTGGTGATTCACTTCGTTTTGGAGCATCAAGCGGTACAGAGGACGAAAAAGACCTTTCAAAAATCTGGTTTGACCTTGAAAAGTTTGAATATTATGCAAAAGGTTTCCTTGAAGAAGTAAAAGATATTATTACCGAAAAAGAAAAGGAACTTTTACCTGTATCCGCACTTTTAATGACTTACGAATGTGGCATACGTTTTCTTGCTGACTACATAAACGGAGATACATATTTCCGCACCCATTACCCCGAACATAATCTCGACCGTGCACACACACAGTTCAAGCTTGTATATGATATTGAATCAAAACTTCCAAAGATGAGCGAAATAATCGATAAAATTTTAAAAGAGATATAATAAAAAGGCGATGTAAAATTTTTACATCGCCTTTTTTATGGGGATAGGAGAATATGTTTTGCCCAAAAACAAAAAATATAATTTGCTTGAAATTTCTGATTAGATGTGATATCATATTATATAATGTAAAAATAAAATCTTATTTTTATGAATTAAGGAGTATGATAAAAGTGTCATTAAATTTAAGCACTATATGTGCAAAGTTTGGCATTGACGCAGGAGAAAAAGACATAACGGTGTTCGGTAGCGGACATATAAATACTACATATTATATAAATAAAGACAATGGATACACTCTTCAGAAGATAAATACAAATGTATTTAAAGAAATTGATAAGGTTATGGAAAATATAGCAAACCTTACCGATTATATGAGAAAACAGATAATAAAATCCGGGGGAGACCCTGACAGAGAAACCCTGAGGGTAATAAGAACGCTTGATGGGGAAAGCTGTTACAGACTTAACGAGTCTATTTGTTTCCGTATGTATACTTTTATAGACGGGGTTGTGGCATACGATTTTATTGAAAACCCAAAGCAACTTTATTATACAGGAAAGATTTTTGGAAAATTCCAGCAAAAACTTAACGGATTTTCGATAGACAGCTTCCACGAAACTATTAAAGACTTCCATAACACACCTGTTCGTTATCAGCAACTTGAGGAAGCAATTAAAAATAACGCTTCAGGAAGAAAAGACAGCGTGCAGGAAGAAATAGATTTTGCTGCAAAGTATAAAAAATATACAACAGTAATAGTTGATGCAATAAAGAATGGCGAAATACCTCTTCGTGTTACCCATAACGATACAAAGCTTAACAATGTTTTATTTGATAAGGAAACAGGCGAAGGAGTTTGTGTAATAGACCTTGATACAGTAATGCCGGGTTCAATGCTTTACGATTTCGGCGACTCACTCCGTTTTGGAGCATCAAGCGGTACAGAGGACGAAAAAGACCTTTCAAAAATCTGGTTTGACCTTGAAAAGTTTGAATATTATGCAAAAGGTTTCCTTGAAGAAGTA
>JAZNQL010000054.1:0-30471 GCA_045590155.1 Clostridia bacterium
TATATAAGTATATATCTTCTAAAGGGAATTGTCAATAAGGTATATATTTTTTAAAATATATTCAGAGGTGTTTTTATGATAAAAATTACATTGGACTGTGCATTAAAGAATTATAATATTTCAAGATACGAATTGGCAAAGCGTACAGGTATCCGTTATCATATAATTGATAACTATTACAAAAACAAGGTTATCAGATACGACAGTTTTATTTTAAATAAAATTTGTATGGCATTAGATTGTAAAATTGAAGATATTATAAAATTTGAAAAAGAATAATTTATAAAAAAAGAGATGCGAGGGCATCTCTTTTTTGGTTATTTACAGATAGCGACTTAGTGTTCCGATAGAAACGATTCATTGAAAAAAGCACCGACAGAGTCGATGCTTTTTTCTGGAGCTGTTGAGCAGATTTGAACTGCCGACCTCTTCCTTACCAAGGAAGCACTCTACCGACTGAGCTACAACAGCATATTAAATTGCGTTTTGTATTGTACCACGAAAGAATTGGTTTGTCAACAAAATAATTTAATGCGGCGGCGAAAACCGCCGCATTAAAAACTTTAATTATTCTGCTGAATAGGGAAGCAAAGCAATGTGACGTGCTCTTTTGATAGCAACTGTCAGCTGACGCTGATGCTTTGCACATGTGCCTGTGATACGACGGGGTAAAATTTTAGCTCTTTCCGAAACATAACGGCGAAGACGAGCTGTGTCTTTGTAATCAATTGATTCTACCTTGTCGGCACAAAAAGCGCAAACCTTTTTCTTGGGTTTACGTGCACGGAAGGGCTGTGCAGCCATTTTTTCTTTATCCATGAAACCATGTTCTCCTTTCAAAAAAATCAGAACGGTAAATCGTCGTCGGTTACATCGGGACCGAATTCTGCAGGAGCAGAAGCTTCAGCAACATCGGGCATAACACCGAGCTGTGAGGATGAATCCCTTTTACCTTCAACAAAGCGTGCTTCGCTTACTATAACTTCAGTAGCCCAGTGGCGTTTACCTTCGGTGTCGTCCCAGGAACGTGTCTGGATTTCACCTACAACAGAAATAATGTTGCCTTTGGCAAAATATTTCGAGATAAATTCCGCTGTGTTACGAAAAGCTACACAGTTAATAAAGTCGCTCTGTCTTTCTTCACCCGAACGTACATAGTTACGGGGAACAGCAATAGTGAACGATAAAACCGAAATACCGGTGCCTGTGGAACGCAACTCAGGATCCTTTGTAAGCCTTCCTACAAGCAAAGCTTTGTTTAACATAACTTGGGCTCCTTTCTAAAAGACCTAAACTTAGTCTTCTTTGCGGATAACGATGGTACGTAACACACCGTCTGTGATGCCGTAAACACGCTCAAGTTCCTTGGGGAAATCGGGGTTGCTCTTGAAGTTTACAAGAACGTAGAAACCCTCTGTCTTGTAGTTTATGGGATAAGCAAGACGTCTTTTTCCCCAAACGTCTACACTTTCAACTTCGCCGTTTGCAGCGATAAGGCTTGTGAATTTTTCCTGCAATGCAGCAGTTTCTTCTTCACTAAGTGCAGCGTCGAGAACAAAAATGGTTTCATAATTGTAAATGAGTTCAGCCATTTCTTTACACCTCCTTTTGGACTTTGGTCCCCACTTTCAGAGGGGACAAGGATACCTAGGTAGTATATCACGTCAAACCTTATTTGTCAATGATTTTTTTTAATTTATTTTAACGGAGTTGCCTCAAGACGGTAGATAGGAAAGCCTTTTTCAGAGAAATTTCTTTCGTATTCGGTCATTACGTTGCCTTCAAAATCGCTTTTGTGCAAGTCAAAAGTAATGTTTGCAAGCTTAAAATCCGCATCGGATAAAGTATTTAACGAAGACTCAAACAAAATAGGATTATCGGTTTTCAAATGAATTTGTCCGTCGTCCTTTAAAACCCGTTTGTAAAGAGCTAAAAACGAAGGGGCAGTAAGACGGCGCTTTGCGTGGCGGCGTCTTGGCCATGGGTCAGAAAAGTTCAAATAAATTCTGTCGCATAAGTTTTCGGGAGCATTTTCCAAAAGCAAGGCATCGCCCAGAACAAACTTAAGATTTTGAAGTTTTTTCTTTGCGGCCTTTTCCATCGCAAGTATAATAACGCTTGTAACCTTTTCAACTGCAATAAAATTTATATCGGGATTTTGCTCTGCTAAAGTGCATATAAAATCTCCCTTGCCGCATCCTATTTCTATGTGAAGAGGAGTATTTTTGTTAAATACATCAAAACTTGCTGCTCTTAAGTTGTCTACTGCCGCAAGTCTTTCTGGTGCGTGTTTTTTATTTCGTACTCTCATTTTTTTCACCTCATAAGAGTATTTTATATCCGTATCTTACCTATGTCAAGGCAAAAAAAGAAGAAAAACATCAAAATTGTAAAAATATATGTTGTTTTTTGTGCAAAAATATTGTATAATAATATAGATATAGAGTAGTGTCAGGAGGTGTGCCCATATGTTCAGGCATTTAAGAAACGGTATTGATACAATTTTAGAACGTGACCCCGCAGCGAGAAACAGGGCAGAAGTATTTTTCCTCTACCCCGGTCTTTGGGCAATCGAGTTTCATAGGCTGACACATTGGCTTTATAAAAAGAAACGCTTTTTCCTCGCACGCTGGATTTCACAGATGGCAAGAAGTGCAACAGGGATAGAGATTCATCCCGGCGCTACAATAGGAGAAGGTCTTTTTATCGACCATGGCATGGGAGTAGTAATAGGCGAAACCACCGAAATAGGGAATAACGTAACAATATATCAGGGAGTAACTTTAGGAGGTACGGGTAAAGATAAAGGCAAACGTCATCCGACCATAGGAAACAATGTTATGATAGGTGCAGGGGCAAAGGTGCTTGGCCCTTTCAAGGTTGGAGACAATTCGAAAATAGCATCGAATGCCGTTGTACTTCGTGAAGTTCCGCCTGATTGTACTTGCGTCGGCGTACCTGCAAGAATAGTTAAACGAAACAATGTAAGAATATCTTCAAATCTTGACCAGATACATATTCCTGATCCGCTTTCGCAGGAACTTTGCCGTATGAGCGCAAGAATTGACAAGCTTGAAAAGGAGACCAACAATGAAACTTTATAATACATTAACAATGCAGAAGGACGAATTTGTGCCTATAACACCGGGGGAAGTAAAAATGTATTCGTGCGGTCCTACGGTTTATAACTTTTTTCATATAGGAAACGCGCGTCCTTTTATAGTATTTGATGCACTCCGCCGTTATTTTGAATATTGCGGGTACAAAGTAACCTTTGTGCAGAACTTTACCGATGTTGACGATAAGCTTATAAACCGTGCAAAAGAAGAAGGAATAACAGTTGCCGAGGTTGCCGAAAAATATATTGAAGAATATTTCAAAGATGCAAAAGCACTCGGTATAACCCCTGCAAGCATACATCCAAGAGCTACCGAAAATATAGATGCAATTATCGGCGTTGTAAAAACTCTTATCGAAAAAGGCTATGCATACGAAGTGGAAGGCGACGTATATTTTTCTCCTTCAAAATTTGAAAAGTACGGAGAGCTTGGTCATCAGCCACTCGAGGATTTAGAGGTAGGCGCAAGAATAAGCGTTGGAGAGAAAAAACGTGAGCCTATGGACTTTGCTTTATGGAAAGCGCAGAAGGAAGAAAGCGAAATTGCGTGGGAAAGTCCCTGGGGAAAAGGCAGACCAGGCTGGCATATTGAATGTTCGGCAATGGTAAACAAATATTTAGGTCCTACCATTGATATACATAGCGGAGGCAAAGACCTTATATTCCCCCATCACGAAAATGAAAAGGCACAGAGTGAATGTGCAAACGGAGTAACGTTTGCAAATTACTGGCTCCATAACGGTTACATAAATATAAATAATGAAAAAATGTCAAAATCAAAAGGCAACTTCTTTACCGTGCGTGACATACTCCAAAAATACGACGGCGAAGTAATAAGATTTTTCCTTTTATCAGCACATTACCGCAACCCAGTAAATTTCAGCGACGAGCTTATAGCATCGTCAAAAGCAGGACTTGACAGACTTTATACCTGTCTTGAACGCCTTGAAGGAGCAGAAGATACAAAATCGGATATATTTAATACATACCGTACAAAATTCAAAGAAGCGCTTGATGATGACTTTAACACTGCAGATGCAATTTCGGTACTCTTTGAACTTGTACGAGATATAAATTCAAGAATAGACAAAGGCGAAAATACCGACGGTGCAAAGGCTATGCTTTTGGAACTTGGCTCTGTTTTGGGAATACTTTCGGGCAGAGAAAAGGAAACACTTGACAGCGAGATTGAAGAGCTTATACAAAAAAGACAACAGGCAAGAAAAGAAAAGGACTTTGCTCTTGCAGACAAAATACGTGCAGATTTGCTTGCAATGGGAATAATACTTGAAGATACAAGAGAAGGAATAAAATGGAAAAGGCAATAGAATATTCACCCCTTGTACTGGCATATATAGGCGATTCGGTATACGATATATTTGTCAGAACACGCCTTGTAAAACGAGGTAATATACCGGTTGGCAAACTTCATGCCGAAGCAGTAAAATATGTTAAGGCAGAAGCACAGGCAACTGCCTATAATATGATATGCGAAAGTCTGACAGAAGAAGAAACAGCAATCTTCAAACGCGGGAGGAACGCAACCCCTGGCACGGTTCCAAAACACGCACAAATAGCAGACTATCATACCGCAACAGGCGTTGAAGCTTTAATAGGTTATCTTTATCTTTCGGGCAACACAAAGAGGGTGGAGGAACTTATGGAGCTTATTTGTGAAAAACTGGAAGAAAGAAATAATTGACGTTTTAATTTTGACTTTTGGCGCGGCAATAGCGGCAATATCGTTTGATTTGTTTTTGTTTCCCCTTCATATAACACCCGGAGGGGTAAGCAGTATAGCCGCCATACTTTCAGATAAAACCGGACTTTCAACCGGACTTTATATACTACTTTTAAATATACCTTTATTTTTGGCAAGTTTTAAAATGAACAAAAGGTTTTTTATAAAAAGCCTTTTGGGTATGTTTTTAAACGCAGCATTCGTAGACATTTTTGCAAAAATAAATCCTGCGGTTTTAGGAATAGGAGAAGACTATATACTTGCCGCAGTTTTCGGCGGCGCAGGAATAGGGATAGGCTATGGGCTTGTAATTTATTCGGGCGGTTCAACGGGCGGTACCGATATAGCGGGCTGGCTTGTAAAACGAAAAATCCCGTCACTCCCCATAGGAGGAGCAATTCTTATAACCGACCTTTTGATAATATCGGCACAAAGCATTATTTTTGGCAATATAAAGCTTTCTCTTTATGCAGTTATAGCACTTTATGTCGACACAAAAATCATAGATTATATGGTAGAAGGAATAAACTTTGCAAAGGTTGCCTATATAATAAGCGAAAAAGGCGAAGAAATTTCGATGCAGATTATGCAGAAAACCGGCAGAGGAGTCACTGGATTAAAAGCGGTGGGAATGTATACCAAAAATTCCAAAAACCTTTTGATGTGCACAATGCGCAGAGCAGAGGTTGCGGAAATAAAAAGGATTGTTAAGGACCTCGATCCAAAAGCGTTCTTTATATTAAGTGATGCACGCGAAGTAATAGGAGAAGGTTTTAATAATTAAAATATATATAAAACGAAAGGAAGAAGACTAATGGAAGCAGCAAAAAAGAAAATGCTTTGCGAAAAGGCAAACAACATTCGTAAGCATGTACTCACAGCAGTACACTCAGCAAAATCAGGTCATCCCGGAGGATCACTCGGAATAGCTGATGTAATGGCATACCTGTATTTTGAGGAAATGAATATTGATCCCAAAAATCCCAAAAACCCCGACAGAGACAGATTTGTACTCTCAAAGGGTCACTGTGCGCCCGCACTTTACGGCACACTTGCTGAAAGAGGATTTTTCCCCACAGAAGATATCCCCGGTTTCAGACATACTGACAGTTATCTTGAAGGACATCCCGATATGAAGGGTGTTCCCGGTGTTGATATGTCAAGCGGTTCGCTTGGGCAGGGCATCTCGGCTGCAAACGGAATGGCTTTGGCAGGAAAAGTTGACGGTAAATCTTACCGTGTATACACAGTACTCGGCGACGGCGAACTTGAAGAAGGACAGGTTTGGGAAGCAGCAATGTATGCACCCCACTATAAACTTGACAACTTAACAGCATTCATCGACTTTAACGGCTTGCAGATAGACGGCGATATAACAAAGGTTATGAACCCCACACCTATCGACAAGAAGTTTGAAGCTTTTGGCTGGAACGTAATTGTTACAGAAGCTCACGACTTTGACTGCATCGAAGAAGCAGTAAACAAAGCAAAAGCAACAAAAGGACAGCCCACAGGAATAATATTAAAGAGTGTTAAAGGTAAGGGAGTTTCCTTTATGGAAAATCAGGCAGGCTGGCATGGCAAAGCTCCAAGCGATGACGAATATGCAGCTGCTATGAAAGAACTCGACGAAAACGTTTTTTAAGGAGGATATAGACAATGAGTGAAAAGAAAGCTACAAGAGAAGCTTACGGCGAAGCGCTTGCCGAATTCGGTGCACAGTATGACTTTTTAGTGCTTGATGCCGACCTTTCAAAATCAACAAAAACAGACACATTTAAAAATAAATTCCCTGAAAGATTTTTCAACACAGGTATTGCAGAAGCTAATATGATGAGCACAGCAGCAGGTATTGCAACTTGCGGCAAAACAGTGTTCACAAGCTCATTTGCAATCTTTGCAGCATGCCGTGCTTTTGAACAGGTAAGAAATGCTATTGCATATCCTCACCTTAACGTAAAAATCGGTGCAACACACGCAGGTATTTCTGTTGGCGAAGACGGTGCAACACACCAGAGCATAGAAGATATAGCTTTAATGCGTTCACTTCCCGGTATGACAGTAATCAGTCCTGCAGATGCTACCGAAGCACGTGCAGCAGTAAAAGCAGCTATCGAAACAGACGGTCCTTTCTACCTCAGATTCGGCAGACTTTCAGTACCCACAATCTTTGATAAGGATACATACAAGTTTGAACTCGGCAAAGGTATAGTTATTTCAGAAGGTACAGATGTTTCAATTATAGCAACAGGTCTTATGGTACCCGAAGCTATAAAAGCAGCTGAAATATTAAAAGAAAAAGGCATTTCTGCTATGGTAATCAATATCCATACAATCAAGCCTATCGATAAAGAACTCATAGTAAAAGCGGCAGAAAAAACAGGTGCAATAGTAACAGCTGAAGAACATACAATCATGGGCGGTCTTGGCAGTGCAGTTGCAGAAGTTTTGGTAGAAAACACACCCGTTCCTATGGAAAGAGTAGGTATTCAGGATAAATTCGGTAAGAGCGGTGTTCCTGCAGACCTTCTTAAGCTTTATGGCTTAACAGCAGAAGACATAGCAAAAGCAGCAGAAAAAGCAATAAGCAGAAAGTAATAAAATGAGCGATATTTTATCACAGCTTAATCCCGAACAGGCCCTGGCGGTTAAAACCGTCCGGGGCCCGGTTCTGGTGCTCGCAGGAGCGGGCAGCGGAAAAACAAGAGTGCTCACATACCGCACAGCATACCTTGTGCGTGAATGCGGAGTAGCTCCGTGGAACATTCTTGCAATAACCTTTACAAACAAAGCGGCGGCCGAAATGAAAACGAGGATAGAAGACCTGATAGGCTCTTCGGCAGAGGATATGTGGGTAAAAACCTTTCATTCAATGTGTGTACGCATTTTGCGCCGCGACATAGATAAGCTGGGCATATCACAGAGCTTTGTAATATATGATTCTGACGACCAGAAAAAACTTATAAAAGAGGTTTTAAAAGAGCTTAATTTTTCGGATAAGGAATATCCTCCGCAGGCAGTACTTTCCTGCATAAGCGGAGCAAAAGATATGGTAATGGATCCCGAAGAGTACGAGGCAATATATTCTGGCAATTACCGAATGAAAAATATTGCAAGAATATATTCTCTTTATCAGAAAAAATTAACTCAGAATAACGCCCTTGATTTTGATGATTTAATTTCTTATACCGTAAAGCTGTTTGAGAAATGCCCTGAAGTACTGGCATTTTACAGAAAGAAGTTTTTGTATATACATATTGACGAGTATCAGGATACAAACTCTGCACAGTACCGACTTGTAAAGCTTTTGTCAGACGAGCACAGAAACATTTGTGCAGTTGGCGATGACGACCAGAGTATTTACGGCTTCCGCGGTGCTGATATAAGAAATATTCTTGAATTTGAAAAAGACTTCCCCGATGCAACCGTTATAAAGCTGGAACAAAACTACCGTTCTACACAGAACATTTTGTCTGCGGCAAACGAGGTTATAAAAAATAACAAAGGCAGACACGATAAAAAACTCTGGACGGCAAAGCAGGGCGGAGATAAAATAGAAAGCTATACAGCCCTCGACGAGCGTGACGAGGCATCATTTATAGCATTAAAAATGCACGCCTTAAATAAAAAAGGAATAAAATATTCAGATATGGCAGTGTTATATCGTATGAACGCACAATCCCGTGTTCTTGAAGAAAGTTTCATGCGTGCAGCACTTCCGTACAGAATTTTAGCAGGCCATCGTTTTTATGACCGTAAGGAAATAAAAGACGTTATAGCATACTTAAAAGTACTTGAAAACCCAAGCGACAATTTAAGCCTTGTGCGTATTATAAACGAGCCTAAACGAAAAATCGGCGATGTATCAGTAGGTAACGCAATGGCAAAAGCAGGCGAACTTGGAATAAGCCTTTTTGAACTTATATCAAACCCTGAATATACAGACTATTTAGGTAAAGCAAAGGTGCAGATGAGCCAATTTGGCAGGATGATGAAAAGTCTTGCCGATAAAAAAGAAGAACTCTCTGTATCGGAACTTATAAAGCTTACAATGGAAAATTCGGGATATTTGGCGCAGTATACATTAAATCCCGATGTTGACGAAAACAGAACCAGAGCCGAAAACGTACGGGAATTTATTTCGGGTGCGCTTTCTTACGAGCAGGAAAATGAAGGAGCAACCCTAGGGGAATTTTTAGATAACGTGTCCCTGGTGTCAGATGCCGACGGATACGACGGCGAGGTTGATGCTGCAGTTATGATGACATTGCATACGGCAAAAGGACTTGAGTTTCCCGTTGTATTCTTGTGCGGAATGGAAGAAGGAATTTTCCCTTCAATGCGTTCGGCTGATACAAATGAGGGAATAGAGGAAGAAAGAAGACTTTGTTATGTAGGAATTACACGGGCAAAGGAAGAACTTTTTATTACAAACTGCCGTCAAAGACTTTTCCAGGGCTCAACAGTTTATGCAAGACCCTCTCGTTTTGTCAGCGAAATTCCCGACGAGCTTTTAAAAGTTAATTCGGCACAAAATTCCTTTAAAACCAATGTTAATACATCGGCACCAAAATCTGCTGGATTTACAGGCTATCAGGTCAAGGCAGAGCCTTCATATAGCGGAGAGAGCTACTCAAGAGGAGAGCGTGTCCTGCACAAAAAATTCGGCGAAGGCACAATTTTAAGTGCCGTTCCCGTAGGTAACGATATAAAGCTTGAAATAGCGTTTGATAACCATGGCACAAAAATATTGCTTGGTGTATACGCAAATCTTAAAAAGATTTAATCTTTTAGGATGAACGAAAGGAGAGATATAGGATGCAAATAAAAACATTTGGCGGCGGAACACACGTTCCCGATTCAAAAGAGAGAACATGCACTCTTGCAATAAAGAAACCCGCTTTGCCAAAAACTTTAGTATTTCCTATGTCCCAGCATATAGGGGCACCTGCAACACCTTTAGTTAAAATTGGAGATAAAGTAAAAAAATATCAAAAAATAGGCGAAGCGACAGGCTTTGTCAGTGCAAATGTGCACTCTTCAGTATCGGGAGAGGTAGTAGCAGTTGAACCAAGACTTATAGCAAACGGCACTAAAGTAATGTGCGTTGTAGTAGAAAACGACTTTGAGGAAACAGAGTGCGAGCTTCCTTGCGTGTCTGAAATGTCGCTTGCAGAGTGTGTACGCGAAGCGGGTGTTACAGGTATGGGCGGTGCAGCCTTCCCAACCCATGTAAAGCTTTCTGTACCCGAAGGGAAAAATATTGATACAATACTTTTAAACGGTGCAGAGTGTGAGCCTTATCTTACAAGCGACCACCGTGTAATGCTTGATTATCCCAAAGAGGTTATAGGCGGACTTTTAGAAGTAATGAAAGCTTTGAAAGTAGAGCGCGGCATAATTGCCATTGAAGAAAATAAAATGGACGCCATAGAAGTAATACAGCGTGAAGCTAAAAAACAAGAAGGTATTGAGGTATGTGTTTTAAAAACAAAATATCCTCAAGGCTCTGAAAAACAACTTATAGATGCCGCTTTAAAAAGAAAGGTTCCAAGAGGCGGACTTCCTGCCGATGCAGGAGTTGTAGTTATAAATATAGATACTGCAACAGCAATTTTCAATGCAGTAAAGGGCATTCCTTTAGTAGAAAGAGTAGTTACGGTGTCGGGCACAATAGTGAGTGAGCCTTCAAACTTCTTTGTAAAGATGGGTACACCTGTAAGCCATCTTTTAGAAGAAGCAGGCGGTACAACAGAAGAAATAGAGAAACTCATATCAGGCGGACCCATGATGGGTATGGCATTACAGTCAGCTGATGTTCCCGTAACAAAGGGGATGGGAGCAATCCTCGCTTTTGGACACACAGATGCAAGCTTGCCAGAAGAATCAGCATGCATAAACTGTGCAAGATGTGCCGATGCCTGTCCCATAGGACTTTTACCTATGAAGCTTAATGCATACGCCAAAAAGGGCATGTACGAAAACTGTAATTCATATAACATTTTTGACTGTATAGAATGCGGCTCATGCACATTTGTTTGTCCCGCAAAAAGACATATTGTGCAGACTATCCGTCTTGCAAAACAAAAGATAAAGCAGGGAGGAGCAGTAAAATGAGTTTAAAAGTATCATCATCTCCGCACATTCGCCATACCGATACAACCAAAAGCATAATGCTTGATGTTTTAATAGCACTTATGCCCGCAGCAATAGCAGGTATGTATTACTTTGGTTTGGGTGCAGCTCTTTGTGTGCTGGTTTCAGTAGCGTCCTGCATTCTTTTTGAATGGTTGTGGCAGAAATTTATAGTGAAGAAAAAGACAACAATAGGAGATTTAAGCGCAGCAGTAACAGGTCTTTTGCTTGGTATGAGCCTGCCTGCAGGCATCCCCTTGTGGATGATTGTAATAGGTGCATTTTTTGCAATAATTATTGTAAAACAGCTTTTTGGCGGAATAGGTAATAACTTTGTAAATCCTGCGTTGTCTGCACGTGCATTTATGCTGGCTTCGTGGCCCGTTGCATTAACCCACTGGCAAATTCCATTTAAACCTATTGATGCAGTAAGCTCGGCAACAGTACTAGAAAATCTTACCCCGGGAGGAGAACTTCCTTTAATAGGTAATCTTTTCCTCGGCAAAATGGCAGGATGTATAGGCGAAACCTGTGCAGCAATGCTTTTGGCGGGCGGTATATACCTTGTAATAAGAAGAGTGATAAAACCAACCATTCCTCTTTGTTACATAGCAACAGTATTTTTGTTTATGATGGTAGTTGGCGGTGCACATTATGCACTTGTTCATATACTTTCGGGCAGTCTGTTTCTTGGCGCAATATTTATGGCAACCGATTATACAACAAGCCCCACAACAAATTTAGGACACGTTATAATGGGTGTTGGCTGTGGTATAATAACCTGTGTTATAAGACTTTGGGGAACATTTCCCGAAGGTATTACCTACGCAATACTCTTTATGAATTGCCTAGTTCCCTTAATAGATAAATTTACAAAGCCGAGAGTATACGGCAGTAAGGGGGTAAAAAATGCGTAAAGAAATTATAAAGCTTGGTGGCATATTAACTGCAATAACCCTGATTATTACCCTTATACTGGCACTTGTAAATATGGTAACAAAAGATAGAATTTCAGAAAACAATGCAAATAAAGAGCTTGCAGCCTGTCAGGAAATAATAGATGCAGAGTTTACAAATATTACAGAAACTCTTCCCCAAAACGAAAAAATAACAGCCGTTTACGAAGGTGTTAAAAATGGTAAAAAAGCAGGCTACTGCATATCAGTAATCGGGGAAGGCTATGGCGGAGAAATTTCAATGGTAGTGGGAATAAATGCAGATTCTACCATTGCAGGAATAAAAATAATTACCCATAGCGAAACACCGGGTCTTGGCTCAAAAGCAACAAAACCCGAATTCGGAAAAGAATATGAGGGTAAAAAATCACCCCTTTCTGTAATAAAGGGAGCGGCTACAAAAGAAAATGAAATAAACGCAATAAGCGGTGCAACAAGGACAAGTAACGGAGTTACAAACGCAGTAAATTTAGCAAGCGATTATTTAAAACAAAATTCACTGTTAAAGGGGGATATGAATGCTTAAAACATTAAAAAACGGTATTTTAACCGAAAATCCCACCTTTGTATTACTGCTTGGTATGTGCCCCACCCTTGCCGTTACAACATCAGTTAAAAACGGGATAGGAATGGGACTTTCTACAATGGCAGTACTCATAATGTCAAACCTTGTAATATCTTTAGTCAGAAAAATAATTCCTGATAAAATAAGAATAGCTTCCTACGTTATTATAATAGCGGGATTTGTAACCATAGTTGATTTGCTTCTGCAGGCGTTTTTGCCGTCTTTGGCGGAAAGCCTTGGAATGTATATTCCCTTAATAGTTGTAAACTGTATAATACTTGCAAGAGCGGAAGCATTTGCTTCAAAAAACTCGCCTTTAGACTCTGTACTGGACGGAGTGGGTATGGGTATAGGCTTTACCCTTGCGCTTATTCTTATTTCTTCGGTACGAGAGATTTTAGGTAATGGAACATTTTACGATATTCCAATCCCCGGAATAGTAGAAAATCCCGCAATTACAATGATTCTTCCTCCCGGCGGATTTTTAACCCTTGGACTTTTGATGGGCATTGTAAACCTTATAACAAAGAAGGGAGGCAAAGCAAATGGCTGATATTTTAAAAATATCAATAGCGGCAATACTTGTATATAACTTTGTACTCTCAAGATTTTTAGGTATATGCCCCTTCCTTGGCGTATCAAAAAAATTAGATACAGCTCTGGGTATGGGTATGGCGGTAACGTTTGTAATGGGGTTTTCGTCACTTCTTACATATCTTGTGCAAAAATATTTGCTTGTTCCCTTTAACCTTGAATATTTGCAGACAATAACCTTCATTCTTATAATAGCTTCTCTGGTTCAGTTTGTAGAAATGTTTTTGCAGAAAGTAAGTCCGGCACTTTATTCAGCACTTGGTATATATCTTCCTCTCATAACAACAAACTGTGCAGTTTTAGGCTCGGCACTTATTATTGTAGATACAGATTGGAATCTTATAGAAGGAGTTGTTTTCGGAACAATGTCGGGCGTAGGCTTTTCTGTGGCAATACTCATTTTTGCAGGCATACGCACACGACTTGAAGTTGCCGATATACCCGAATGTTTAAAAGGCTTTCCCATTGCCCTCATTTCAGCGGCACTTTTGTCAATGGCATTTTCGGGCTTCGGCGGTATGATTCAACTTTGATAAATCCTCATTTGAAAGGAAAAAGTTATGATGAAAATAATAATTCCCTGCCTTATATTGGGCATAATTGCCGCTGTAATGGGAACAGTACTGGCAATAGCATCTAAAATATTTAATGTAGAAAAAGATGAAAGACTGGATAAAATAACAGAAAATTTACCCGGCGCAAACTGCGGCGGTTGCGGATTTGCAGGTTGCTCTGCTTATGCACAAGCAATTTTAAATGGAGCATCACCCTTTTTATGTAACCCTTGCTCTTCGGAAGGGCGTGCAGCAATAGCCAAAATAATGGGAGTAGCCCTTGAAGAATCAGAGCCTTTAGTAGCCAGAATTTTGTGTGGCGGAAGCGATGAAGCTTCACAAATGAAGTTTGAATACGAAGGCTTTAAAAGCTGTGCTGCAGCAGGACTTATAAGCCTTGGACCCAAAGCTTGTGAGGCAGGCTGCCTTGGATTTGGAGATTGTGCGGCAGTATGTCAGAATAATGCCATAAGCTTCGAAAACGGAATAGCAAAAGTTTTGGAAAATTTGTGCGGTGCTTGCGGTGCATGTGTAAATGCTTGCCCAAGAGGAATTATAAAGCTTGTACCTAAAAGAGCAACCTATTATGTAAAATGTAATTCTCACGATAAAGGCGCAGCAGTAGCAAAAAACTGTTCATTAGGATGCATAGGCTGTAAAATATGTGAAAAACAGTGCGAATTTGATGCTATTCATGTAGAAGACAATCTTGCGTCAATAGATTACTCAAAATGCACAGGCTGTGGTAAATGTGCCGAAAAGTGCCCTAAAAAATGTATTATCGGAGTAGAAAATGAGAGTAATTAACAGTCTGGTTTATTCTTTTGTATATATAGCAATCTACCTTGCAACACAAATCACTGTATCAACCGTAAAAGCTTTCGGGCTTTCGGGTGCTATAGGATTGCTTATATCATATATATTTACAATACTTGTGTGTTCAGTTTTAGCTGATAAAAAACTAAATCTGCCAGCTGGATTTTCTGGTAAAGGAATAACTTTAAAAAGTATAATTTCGGCAATATTATTAACAGCAGCATTGATGGGAATAGCCTTTGTTTGTACATCGGTTGATATATTTGCCCCTTTTATGGCAGATTATACTCCGGGCCCCGGAGATATAGACGGAAGCAAAACAATGATTTTTATAATCTTCTGTTTTGCTGCGCCCATATTTGAAGAACTTTTGTTCCGTGGGCTTATTTTCGGAGAACTTTCAAAAGCAATGCCCGTTTTTTTGGCAAATATAATTCAGGCGCTTTTGTTTGCGCTTATGCACGCAAATGTAATTCAGGGAGTTTATACATTTATTCTGGCATTTATGCTTGGAATGGTACTTTATAAAACAAGATGTATTTATATCCCCATTATAATGCATATAGTGTTTAATATGTTAAGTTCGTTTGCGGGTGTATACTTTTCTGTACCGGGAATTATTATAATAGCACCGGCATCGGCAGTTTTGTTAATTGCAGGAATACTTTTATTGCCTAGCCTTAACAACCAACACTAAAGACGCCTCAAACGGCTAATTTTCGGCATCTTCCGGCTTGTTGTCTTTGAAAGGCGTCAGCCTTACAAGCCTTACTGCATCCTCCGCACCGAAATCTGCTCAAAAATTCATACGTTTGAGGTCCGTTGGAGTTTTTAAATAATAAAATTTGTTTCAGTCAAGGCAAAAACGCAGGGAATATTGGTATATTCCCGAGGCTTTTAACGATGAATGTGGCAAAATTTATATTAAAAAACCTTCTTTAGTGTTAGTTATTAAGGCTAAGGGCTTGACAAAACGACGTTAAAAGATTAAAATTTTTATTAAATATAAGAAAAAAGGTGATTTGAATGATCAAAATTACATTAAGAGACAACGTAAAAGAGTATACTGAAGGTGTCAGCGGAGCGCAAATCGCAAAAGATATAAGCGAAGGGCTTTACCGCAACGCACTTGCAGTAAAGGTTAATGGCGAAGTTTGCGACCTTGCAAGACCAATAAATACCGACGCCACAGTTGAAATACTTACCTTTGATGACGAAGACGGACGCTTTGCATACCGCCATACATCATCACACATTCTTGCTCAGGCGATAAAAAGATTATACCCCGAAGCAAAGCTTGCAATAGGACCTGCTATAAAAGACGGATTCTATTATGATATTGATATTGAAAAAACCATCACAGCTGAAGATTTCCCTGCAATCGAAGCTGAAATGAAAAAAATAATTAAAGAAAATATTGCACTTAACCGTTTCGAGCTTCCCCGTAAAGAAGCTATCGAAAAAATGAAAGTCGCAGGCGAACCCTATAAGGTAGAACTTATAGAAGATTTGCCAGAAGATGCAGTAATTTCTTTCTATGAACAGGGCGATTTTACAGACCTTTGTGCAGGCCCTCATCTTGAATCAACAGGCAAGGTAAAAGCAATAAAGCTTACAAGCGTAGCAGGTGCATACTGGAGAGGCAGCGAAAAGAATAAAATGCTCCAGCGTATTTACGGAACATCCTTCCCCAAAGCATCCGAGCTTGACGCTTATATAGAAGCTATTGAAGAAGCTAAAAAGCGTGACCACAGAAGACTGGGCAAAGAACTTGGTCTTTATACTATTTTAGAAGAAGGCCCTGGATTCCCCTTCTTCCTTCCCAAAGGAATGGTTCTTCGTAACACTCTTATTGATTACTGGAGAGAAGTGCACAAAAAACACGGTTATGTAGAAATTTCAACTCCCATTATCTTAAATCAGGCACTCTGGCACAGAAGCGGACATTGGGACCACTATAAAGACAATATGTATACCACCAAGATAGATGAAGAGGATTTTGCAGTAAAACCCATGAACTGCCCTGGCGGTATGCTGGTTTACAAAACAGAGCCTCACTCATATCGTGACCTCCCCCTTCGTGCGGCAGAACTCGGTTTGGTTCACCGTCACGAGCTTTCGGGAGCGTTGCACGGACTTTTCAGAGTAAGATGCTTTACTCAGGATGATGCTCATATTTTCATGACCCGCGAGCAGATGAAAAACGAAATTATGGGTGTAGTTAATCTTTTTGACGAGGTTTATAATCTGTTTGGCTTAAAATATACAATAGAGCTTTCCACAATGCCCGAAGACCATATGGGCGACCTTGAGGATTGGACCTTTGCTGAAGAAACTTTGAAGACCGCAATACTCGAAATGGGAAAAACCTACGAAGTAAACGAGGGCGACGGTGCATTCTACGGACCAAAGCTTGACTTCCACCTTGAAGATAGCCTTGGAAGAACCTGGCAGTGCGGTACTATTCAGCTCGACTTCCAGATGCCTGAAAGATTTGATTTAGATTATATAGGCTCTGACGGAGAAAAACACCGCCCGGTTATGATTCATCGTGTTGTTTTAGGTTCAATAGAACGTTTTATCGGCGTTATTACCGAACATTTTGCAGGCGCATTCCCAACATGGCTTGCACCTGTGCAGGTAAAAGTTCTTCCTATAAGCGAAAAGCATGTTGAATATGCAAACGCTTTGGCAGAAAAACTTAATGCCGAAAATATAAGAGCAGAAGTTGACGACAGAAACGAAAAGATAGGCTATAAGATAAGAGAAGCACAGCTCCAGAAAATTCCTTATATGTTCGTAGTAGGCGATAAGGAAGCAGAAGCAGGTGCCGTTGCAGTTCGCTCACGCAAAGAAGGCGATAAAGGCACAATGGCATTTAGCGAAGTTTGCGCCCTCTTAAAAGAAGAAATTGCAACAAGAGCAAGATAATTTTAAGGTAAATTTTACCCCCATACCAAAAGGTATGGGGGTTATTTTTTAGTACCATTACTGTAAATTATATCTTCAGTATTATCTTCATCAGAAATATATTTTTCCTCTGCTTCTAATTGAATTTTTTGTAATTGCTCAATTATATCCGAAACCCGACTAAACAATTCAAAATAAAGTTGCTTGTAATCAGGCAAATTCAACTCCTCCTTTTTTTGAAAATAAAAAAGTGTGCACAACCGAAGTCGCACACACCAAAAATGCAAACTCCGGTTTGTTGTCACACAAAGTTAATCAGAATGGAATGAATGTTCAATTACACATACACACCTGAAGTGGAATTTGCATTTATTGCAAATTGTATATGTATGTGTAAAATCACTTTAAAATACAATAATCCATTCTTTATTTAACTTTATGTGACATAATCATTATACACTAAAAGGTCAATATTATGCAATAGTTTTAAACAAAAAACAAAAAAACCCTTCCGAAGAAGGGTTTTTCTATTAAACTTCTTATTCAAAAAGCTTGCTGTACTTTGTCCAATGTTCGTATTTTTCCTTAGCCTGAGCTTCTGCAAATGCAAAGAGTTCTTCAGCCTTTTCGGGGAACTTACGAGCAAGTGAGCTGTAACGAACTTCGTTCATTATAAAGTCACGGTATTCAGCACTGGGAGCCTTGGAATCCATCATGAAGGGGTTCTTTCCTTCGGCTACGTTTCTCGGGTCAAAACGGAATGTATGCCAGTAACCTGCCAATACAGCGTTCTTTATAATCTTCTGTGTATCTGTCATACCACCCTTAATACCGTGGTTGATACAAGGAGCATAACCGATAATAAGTGAAGGACCATTGTAGCTTTCAGCTTCTTTAATCGCTTTAACTGTCTGTGCCATATCGTATCCAAGAGCAACCTGTGCTACATATACATAACCGTAGGACATAGCAATTTCAGCAAGGTTCTTCTTCTTGATGGGTTTACCGCCAGCAGCAAACTGTGCAACAGCACCGGTAGGTGTAGCCTTTGAAGCCTGTCCGCCAGTATTTGAGTAAACTTCGGTATCAAATACCATAACGTTTACATCTTCGCCTGATGCGAGAACGTGGTCAAGACCGCCAAAACCGATATCGTAAGCCCAACCGTCACCACCAAATATCCAAACAGCTTTCTTTGAAAGGTATTCTTTATACTTTAAGATTTCCTTTGCTTCATCGCAACCGCATTTTTCAAGTGCAGCTACCAAAGCTTCAGTAGCGGGGCCGTTTGCAGCGCCGTCATCATAGGTTTCTTTCCAAGCGTTTCTAGCTTCAACAATAGCTTCGCAATCCAAAGCGTCAATCTGCTGTGCAAGTCTTTCACGAAGTCTTGTAGCAGCGAGTGACATACCAAGACCGTGTTCAGCATTGTCTTCAAACAGTGAGTTTGCCCAAGCAGGACCGTGTCCCTTATGGTTTACTGTATAAGGTGTTGAAGGTGCAGAGCCACCCCAGATTGATGAACAACCTGTAGCGTTTGAGATATAAGCTCTGTCGCCGCAAATCTGTGTAATAAGTTTAGCGTAAGGTGTTTCGCCGCAACCTGCGCAAGCACCCGAGAATTCGAGCAAGGGCTGGTGGAACTGGCTGTTCTTAACGTTTAAGGGAGCTGCAAGAACATCTTCTTTAGGAGCTACCTTTGAAACTGCATAATCAAAGTTTGCCTGTTCAGCTATCTGTGAATCGATGGGCTTCATAACAAGAGCCTTTTCCTTTGCAGGACAAACATTAGCACAGTTACCGCAACCGCTACAGTCAAGAACTGTAACTGTAATACCGAACTGATAGTTTTCAAAGCCTTTGCCTGTCATCTTCTTAAGCTTCATGCCTTCAGGAGCATTAGCAGCTTCAGCTTCGTTCATAACAACGGGTCTGATAGCAGCGTGAGGACAAACAACAGAACACTGGTTACACTGGATACAATTTTCAGGAATCCAAACAGGAACGTCAACTGCAATACCTCTCTTTTCGTATGCAGCCATACCCTGGGGAAGGTGACCGTCAATCATATTCATGAACTTGGATACAGGAATATGATCGCCCTTCTGCTTGTTGCAGGGTTCAAGAATATTTTTAACAAATTCAGGAACTTCTTTTTCTGCTTTAGGTTCGTCAACTGCGTTCTTCCATTCAGCAGGAACTTTAACTTCCTTAATATTCTTTTCGCCTTCAGCAATAGCCTGATGGTTCATATTAACAATTTTTTCGCCCTTTGCACCGAAGGATTTAACAACAGCTTCCTTCATGTAGCCAACTGCATCTTCAAAAGGAATAACGTTTGCAAGCTTGAAGAATGCGGACTGGAGAACGATTGAAGTTTTGTTACCAAGACCGATTTCTTTTGCTATACCGATAGCATCTATTGTATAGAAGGAAATATCGTTTTCTGCGATATATTTCTTCATAGCTGCGGGAAGTCTCTTTGAGAGTTCTTCTTCATCCCAAGCGCAGTTTAAGAGGAACTTGCCGCCGGGAACTAAATCCTGAACCATATCATACTTATCAACATAGGAAGGATTGTGGCAAGCAACAAAGTTTGCTTTGTTTATAAGATATGTTGATTTGATGGGCTTTTTACCGAAACGTAAGTGAGAAACGGTAATACCGCCTGACTTTTTGGAGTCGTAGGAGAAATAAGCCTGTGCAAAAAGGTCAGTATGGTCGCCTATAATCTTGATGGAGTTTTTGTTAGCGCCAACGGTACCGTCAGAGCCAAGACCCCAGAACTTACAGGAAGTGTTGCCTGCAGCTGATGTATCGGGATTTTCAACTCTGGGAAGTGAGAGGTTTGTAACGTCATCTTCGATAGCGAGAGTAAATCCGCGAACAGGTTCTTCCTTATCGAGGTTTCTGTAAATAGCGATAACGTCAGCAGGAATAGTGTCTTTTGAGCCAAGACCGTATCTGCCGCCGATAATCATGGGAGCATTTGTGTTACCTGCATAGCAAGCACAAACGTCAAGATATAAAGGTTCGCCGATTGAACCGGGTTCTTTAGTTCTGTCAATAACAGCAATCTTCTTACATGTAGCAGGAACTGCCTTTAAGAAAGCTTCTGTGGGGAAAGGTCTGTAAAGTCTAACTTTGATAAGACCAACCTTTTCGCCTTTTTCCATAAGGTAATCAATTGTTTCTTCAATAGTTTCACAAATTGAACCCATAGCAACGATAACTTTTTCAGCATCGGGTGCGCCGTAGTAGTTTACAAGGCCGTAGTTTGTGCCTATTTTAGCGTTAACCTTGTTCATATATTCTTCAACAACAGCGGGGATTGCATTGTAAGCTGAGTTACAAGCTTCTCTGTTCTGGAAGAAGATGTCAGGGTTTTGCGCACTACCGCGTAAAACGGGGCGTTCGGGATTCAAAGCGTTCTTTCTGAATGCATCAATAGCATCCATATCAACGAGTTCTTTTAAATCTTCATAATCCCAAACTTCGATTTTGTCTATTTCATGGCTTGTTCTGAAACCGTCAAAGAAGTGTAAGAAAGGAAGGCTTCCCTTAATTGACGCTAAATGAGCAATAGCACCAAGGTCCATAACTTCCTGAGGGCTGTTTGAACAAAGCATAGCATAACCTGTCTGGCGGCAAGCCATAACGTCGGAATGGTCGCCAAAAATGTTAAGCGCGTGCGAAGCAACACATCTTGCACTAACGTGGATAACACCGGGGAGCATTTCGCCTGCTATTTTGTACATATTGGGTATCATTAAAAGAAGACCCTGTGAAGCTGTGTAGGTTGTGGTCAAAGCACCTGCTGCGAGTGAACCGTGAACAGCACCTGCTGCACCAGCTTCTGACTGCATTTCACAAACCTTAACAGTCTGTCCGAAAATGTTTTTTCTGTCTGCGACTGCCCATTCGTCAGTTACTTCTGCCATAACTGAAGAAGGGGTAATGGGGTAAATAGCTGCAACATCTGTAAACGCATAGGAAGCCCATGCAGCAGCATTGTTACCGTCCATTGTCTTCATTTTTCTTGCCATAGAACATACCTCCTTAAATATTTAAGAAAACATATAAATATAAATAATGTAATCTAACTACATTATTATATCAATAAAAGTATGCAATGTCAATATTAAAAAGAGACAAAATAACAAAATATCCGCCCCTTATCTTGGGCGGATAAACAAAATTATTCACAATTTGGGCAACCCTTGCAAAAAATAATTCTGTCAGTAAAAATAAGCGAAAGGGTTTTCAAAAATTCTGACGGAATAAAAATTTTTTTGTGTATAATAATATTTTTTGGAGCAACAGTTATAAGCGAGCTTAAAAGTATATCCTCTGATGTTATATCGTAGCTTGGGATAATATCACAGCAGCATTCTGTTATATCGGTCATATTTTTATTCAAAATTCTGTACTCTCCGTTCAAAGGGATAATATGAACCACTTCCTCGCCCGGAGATTGTATGTCTATAAAATATTTTAAAAGACTTATAAATTCGTCATATTCGTTTTCAGCAACATAGCGGTCAACGGCAATGTCAACAACATTTTTTAAAGAGTTTTTATAATCTTTAAGCCTGAAATTTACAAACCCGTCAAGCACAAGATTGTCAGAACTTTTAAGATATTCCGAAAGCTTTTGTTCAATGTCATCATTTTTTTGGGATATTTCGTCTGCGAAATCTAGTGCGTGTTTTAAAATTTTTTTCTGTTGTTCCTTCGAAAAATTTTTGCAGCTGGATTTAACTATATCCGAAAGCAGAAGCTTTTCGTAATTTTCTATAATGATATCGGGAAGACTTTTTGCAAGACATTCTTTTACCTGACACATTTTATCGGTGCTGCAGGTAAAAGTAATGCCGTAAGGTTCTCTTTGTATACAAACTCCCTCAATCGGAGGCAGAACCTTAAAAAGTCTTTCTTCATCTGCAGTAACAGATAAACGCATAAAGAGCACCTCCCGGATAATATTATGCTCAAATTAAAAAACGGTATTCTGTAATATCGAGCCAATATCGTAAATCGAATTTCTGTGCCCTTCAATAATTTTTACCCCATAAGAGGTAATAAAGTCATAAATTTTTGCACCGTCGGGATGAGAAGATAAGCTCCCTGTAAAGAAAATAGTTTTGCTGTCCAAAAGGCCGCACGAGCCACCAATAAAGCCGTAGTTATACCCCTCAAGCTCAATAAAACCGGGTCGGCATAAAAGAGCATCAATCTGAACATCCCTTGCAGCATTATAAATACCTGTGTCGGACGTTATGATGGCATTTTTTGAAATTATTGCAACAGAGCACTTTGTGTACCCTTGATTTACATGTATAAGCGAAATCCCGTTACAGGAAAAATATTCCTTTGCCACAGGGTCTGTATAACGGGTATTGTGAAAGGCAAAATTCGAAATTCTCGCTATATTATATGCCGAGTGCTTTTCATAGGTTCTGCCCAAAGAAGAAAAACCCTTTATGATGTGAATATCTGGCAACATTTTTTTGTAGTAATCAAAACATTCAGGGCAAACCAAAAGCTCTGTTTTGCTTAAAAAATGAGCCTGAAGGTCTGCATGGTATGCAAGCCCTGAAGGAAGAGAACCTATAGCCATCGAAGGGATTAAATTTTTTAAATCCTGCGTAAAGTGGGGCGAGGCAATTAAAATGTTTTTCATAGTAACTCCGTTTATTATATAAAAGGACTGCGAAAAAACAGGGCGCAGTCCTTTTTGATTATATTTTTAAAGTTGCAGTAGCGTTTAAGTCAAGCGTTGCACGCTCTCCGTTTTTATAAGCATAGTAGCCTGCACACGAAATCATCGAGCCGTTATCGGTGCACAAAACGGGAGGAGGAACAAAAAAGTCCATATTAAGCTCTTTTGATTTTTCAAGCAATTTTTCTCTTAAAACTCTGTTTGCGGCAACTCCGCCTGCAAGTGCAATTTTGTTTATTTTTGCATCAAGTGCGGCACGAGTTAAGGTATCACACAAAACATCTGTAACTGCAGCTTCAAAAGAAGCGGCAACATCGTGAGTATTTACCTCTTGCCCTGTCATAGAAGCACGGTTCAGATAATTTATAACCGAGGTTTTTATACCGCTGAACGAGAAATCAAGTCCAAAAACCGAGCGAGGGAAAGTAATGGCAGAAGGGTTCCCTTTTTCTGCGTGCTGGCTTAAAAGAGGACCGCCCGGATAGCCTAAACCTAAAACTCTGGCAACCTTGTCAAAGGCTTCGCCTGCAGCATCGTCTGTTGTAGCACCCAAAACTGTATACGAACTGTAAGAATCAACCCTTACAATATGGCTATGACCTCCCGATGCCACAAGACAAATAAACGGAGGTTCGAGCTCGGGGTAAGCTATATAATTTGCACAAATATGTCCGTGAATATGATTTACAGGCACCAAAGGTTTTTTGAGAGAATAAGCAAAGCCTTTTGCAAAAGAAACACCAACAAGCAAAGCACCAATAAGACCAGGGTGGCTTGTTACCGCAACAGCGTCAAGATTGGATGCCGATACGCCCGCTTTTTCAAGTGCTTCGTTTACAACGTAAGTAATATATTCTATATGTTTTCTCGATGCAATTTCCGGTACAACACCGCCGTATTTTTTATGCAAATCAGCTTGCGACCATATTACATCAGATAAAATTTTTCTTCCGTCAAGACTTACTGAAGCAGCAGTTTCGTCACAGGAAGATTCAATTCCCAAAATAAGTGTCATAATTTTACTCCAAAATAAACTTTCCTATATAATAACAGAAAAAAGTTAAAGATTCAAGTCTTTAAATAAATTAAAAAAATTTTAAATGTTAAAACTTGTAAACCTTTGAAAAACAAGGGTTTGACATCGGTTTTGTAATACAAAAAATAAAAAATAATTAAAAAAATGTTAAAAAAGTTTGACAAAATGGCAAAAATAGTGTATAATTTATCCTGTCAGCAAATATAATTGCTAAATAAGGAGAGATTTGATGTTAAAAAAACTGACAATATCGGCAGTAGTTATTGCAGCATGTGTGGTTTGTCTGCTCGGTATTTCTGCTTCAGCAGATTTTGAGGAAGCGTATGTAGCGGTTGATGCGTTAAATTTAAGAAACAACCCTTCATTTTTTGCAGATACAATAGAAGTTGTATACATCGGAGAAAAAATTACAGTAATTCAGGAATATGACGAATGGTCGGAAGTAAATTACAATGGTAAGCTCTTATATGCAAGTAACCTTTTTATTACTCAGGACCCCGAGCTTGTACCTTATGAAGAATACAAACCGGTAGGAACAAAAGTTATAGAATATTCGAAAAACTTTTTGGGAATACCCTATCGATATGGCGGTAATGGACCGAATTCGTTTGACTGCAGCGGTTTTGTAAAATATGTTTATGCAGGATTTGGTGTAGATCTTCCAAGAACAACATATTCAATGCTTGGTGTTGGAACACGAGTATCAAAACAAGAACTTATACCTGGAGACCTTGTATTTTTCAATGGTGGCGGACATGTTGGACTTTATGTTGGTAACAATACCTACATACACGCACCCGAAACAGGCAGAACAGTAAGTATTGACGATATGTCACACCGTACTTTATATGCCGCAAGAAGAATTTTTAATTAAGTTAAAAAAAGAACATTTGTCAGCGACAAATGTTCTTTTTTACGAAAGGAAAAATAATGAAAAAAACCACTATTTGTTATATAGAAAATGATGGCAGATATTTAATGCTTCACCGTACAAAAAAAGAAAAAGACGATAATAAGAATAAATGGATAGGTGTGGGAGGTAAAATAGAAGAAGGCGAAACACCTGACGAATGCCTTTTGAGAGAAGTTTATGAAGAAACAGGACTTTCTTTAAAAAGCTTTGTTTTCAGGGGCATAGTGCATTTTCGATCCGAATATTTTGCAAACGAGGAAATGTATCTTTATACATCAAACGATTTTTCGGGAGAAATAAAAGAATGCTCCGAAGGCGAGCTTGAGTGGATTTTAAAAGAGGATGTATTAAAGCTTAATCTGTGGGAAGGTGATAAAATTTTTCTGCAAAAGCTGATGGATGACAATCAATTTTTTGAACTGTTTCTTTTTTACGAAAAAGATAACCTGATTTCATACAAATTTGACCATAGGGGGGATGTAAAAAAAGTCCAGACCGCAAAAAACAAATAAATATAAGAAAAATACCTTGTAAATCTAATTTATAAAAAGATAAATTATGTCGAAAAAATCAAAAAATTGATTTTTTCTTAAAAATTTATGTTTTTTGCTATGAACAAACTTCACCTCTCGCTGTATCTATATACAGCTTCGGGTACCCCAAAGCAAGATAAACCTTGCTTTGGTTCAGTTTGTCCATTCTGAAACATTTTTTCCTATCCCCATAAAAGGCAGTGTAAAAATTTACATCACCTAAAGTTAGTTCTTAAGGCTAGTTAAAAAATTACTTTTATTTTTAAATTTTTTGTTTAATATTAAAAAAACAGGAAATAATAAGGTAGGGTAATCTAAACTGAAAGGAATGGTCAAATGTTAGACAATATCGCATTAGTGCTTGTAATTGTAGGCGCATTGAACTGGGGGTCCATAGGTCTTTTCGGCGTTGATATTGTAGGCACTATATTTGGCGGTCAGCTTGCGCTTGTAAGCCGAATAATTTATGCCGTAGTTGGTCTTGCAGGCTTGTGGTCAATCACAATGCTCTTTAAAGACAAAGTTCCCTCAAAAGAATAACAAATACTCTTTTATCAAGAGGCAAACAAAAAGACAGAAACCCACGAGTTTCTGTCTTTTTTATGTTAAACTTTAAAATCAGGGCATGATTACTATTGTAGTAGCTTCAAATGCACCCATGTTCATAGCACCTGTAACTGAAATTGTCTGCTTTTCTTTAAGTGCGGAGGATGAAACCATCTTACCAGTAGCTGTATCCATAATCTTTGTTGCAGTTTTTATAAATACAAACATTTCTTTCTGTGTGTCATTTTCGTCATAAACAAATGTTATAAATCCGTAAGCGGAATTTACATTCTTTATAGTACCAACCAAAGCGGAGCTTTCGCCTGTTACTGTGGAGGTTACACGAGTTACTGTATCGCCTTCAACGTTTAAAGTAACATTTGCATTAAGGCGTAAAGCGTAAATGTCAGCAGTTTCTCCGTTTACGGTGTAGGTAGCATTGCGTGAAAGACTGTAAGTTGTAGAAACACCGTTTGCCTTTACTGTGATTGTAGGTAGGGTTGCAATGTATATAGCTTCAATAGTTCCTGTTGCATTATGCTTTGTGCTTGTTGCAATTATAGTTGAAAGCTCTCCGTAAGTAACTGTTGCCGAAATATTGTCACCAACCAAAACTTCGTCAGCAGTAGCTTTAGCGCCGTTACGTTTTACAGAAGCATCTGTTGCGAGCTTATATTCAACTTCTTCGCCGTTTGTAAGAGTAATTACAAAAGCAACTGAAGGAGAAAGAATAATTTCTGAAACAGTACCTTTAATGTTTTCGTCTTTTGATTTAGCAACAATATCCGAAACCTCGCCCGAACTTATCGTAAGAGTTACAGCGTCGGTTTTATTAAGGTCTGTAAGCTTTGCAGAAGAACCGTTTTTAGTTACTACAAAGCTTTCGGCTATAACATACTCGTATAAAGTAGCGGGGTCTTCAGCAAAATAAACTTTAATTTTACTTGTGTTTCCGCCTGATACAAGAGAACTGAAAATAGCTTCAACAACTTCGTCTCCAACAACTGTTACAGCTTCAATAGCATAAATAACGCCGCCACGTCTTACTATCGCAATAATTGAAGAAGGAGCTATTCTGGAAAGTTCAGAAGAAAAACCGTCTTTTTTAACTATTGAAGCCGCACCATAAGAAATGTTTACAGCAGCAGTTTTATTATCGGAAGTTATATATGTCAAACGGTTTGTTGCAGCGTCAAAAGCTTTCATTGTAGCAATTTCGATTTGCTGGTCAATTTTATTCATAACGCGGTAGAGCAAAACAGCCATCTGTGCTCTTGTAACAGAACCCATGGGAACAAACTCTGTATCGCTCATTCCGTTCATAATACCTTCTTCTGTTACATATTCAACATAAGGTTTAGCTGTTGCGGGGATATCAACCGAGTCAGCATAAGATGTTGTAGCAACAGACATAGAAACATCGCCTTCAGCACCTAAAACCTTTGTCAGTAAAACTGCAACCTCGTAACGTTTCATGGGCGAGTTTGCGTTTTCTCCGCCAATATAGGAAACAACATCCGAAAGCTTTAAAACATCCTTATAAAGAAGATACGCCACTTCGTTTTCGTAGCCTGTATCATAAGGAACCAAATCTTCTGAATAAATTTCTTTTGCAAGCTCTGCAAAAGGCTTGTTCGCAGAGTCTGTATAGCCTAAAATTCTTGCCGAAAGAATAAGAGCTTCGATTTTGCTGATTTCTCTTGCAGGTTTAAAAGTACCGTCGGTATAACCCGCAATAATTCCAAGTTTGGTCATTTCCTCAATTTCATTTACTGCCCAAGAATAATTTTCGGCAGTAACATCGGGGAATGCATTGTCGGCAGACACGGGAGCAACAATAAGTGCAAGTGCCATTAAAACCGATAAAGTTACAGAAAGTAATTTTTTGAACATAAATTTTCCATAGCCTTTCCGCCCACCCTATTTTGTTTATTTTTCGTTGTGAGCATACGAAAAACAGAGTGCATTTATACACTTAATATAATAATAGCATACTATTTATATTTCTTCAATCTTTTTTCGTAAAAAAATATAAAAAATTTACATATATTGCGTATTTTTTCAAAAAAAGCCCCAAAAACAACAAAATGTGCGATTTTGAAAAGATACTTGTCAAGAGGGGTAAAATGTGGTATACTTTTAAAGTTAGAGATTAAAAAGGGGTGTATTTATGCTTAACGATAAAATAAGAAATATAGCTATCGTAGCTCATGTTGACCACGGAAAAACAACTTTGGTAGACGCTATGCTTCGCCAAAGCGGAACATTCAGAGAAAACGAGCAGGTAGACGAAAGAGTAATGGACTCAAATGACCTTGAAAAAGAAAGAGGAATAACAATCCTTGCAAAGAACACATCTCTTTGTTATAAGGACGTAAAAATAAATATATTGGATACACCCGGCCACGCAGATTTCGGCGGAGAGGTAGAACGTGCTCTTAAAATGGCAGACGGTGTATTGCTTTTGGTGGATGCGTTTGAAGGTTGTATGCCTCAAACACGCTTTGTATTAAAAAAGGCATTGGCACTTAATTTAAAGCCCATAGTTGTAGTAAATAAAATTGACAGACCTAATGCCCGTCCTTATGAAGTTGTAGACGAAGTATTAGAACTTTTAATAGATTTGGGAGCAGATGAAGAACAACTTGATTCGCCTGTAGTATATGCATCGGGACGTGACGGATGGGCAACCCTTTCGCCCGAAAGCACATCACAGGATTTAAAAGTGCTTTTTGACAAAATTATAGAAACCATTCCTGCACCTGAAGGCGACGACGAAGGCGAATTTCAGATGCTTGTTTCCAATATAGATTACGATGAATATACAGGCAGAATAGGTGTAGGAAGAATAGAAAGAGGAAAAGCCTTTGTAAATATGCCTGTTTCAATCTGTGTAGGAGAAGAAGTAAAAAGAGGAAGAATAAGCAAACTTTATTCTTATCAGGGACTTGAGAAGGTATCGGTTGAAGAAGCAGGTGCAGGCGATATAGCTGCTTTTTCGGGAATAACAGATATAAATATAGGCGATACAATATGTTCTCTTGAAAAGCCGGAGCCTCTTCCCTTTGTTGAAATTGACCAGCCTGTACTTTCTATGAATTTTTGTGTAAATGACAGTCCTTTTGCAGGACAGGACGGAGAATATGTAACATCCCGCCACCTTCGTGCAAGACTTTATAAGGAGCTTGAATCAAACATAAGCTTAAAGGTTGAAGATACAGATACAACAGAAGCATTTGAGGTTTCAGGCAGGGGCGAATTGCATCTTTCAGTTCTTATCGAAAATATGCGCCGTCAGGGTTATGAGTTTCAGGTTTCAAAACCAAGAGTTATTACAAAAACTGTTGACGGAGTATTGTGCGAACCTATTGAATATTTAACAGTAGACGTTCCAACCGAGTTTACAGGCGCCGTAATAGAAAGTGCAGGCATAAGAAAAGCCGAGCTTATAAATATGGCCCCCTCTTCGCAGGACTTTACAAGAATAGAATTTAAAATCCCTGCAAGAGGACTTATAGGTTACCGAAGCCAGCTTTTAACCGAAACAAGAGGTACTTGTGTTATAAACCATGTGTTTGACGGGTTTGAACCTTATAAGGGCGATATACCTTCAAGAACAAGAGGCTCGCTTGTAGCATTTGAATCGGGAGAAGCGGTTTCCTACGGCATATTCAACGCACAGGACAGAGGCACAATGTTCATAGAACCGGGCACCAAGGTTTATGAAGGAATGATTGTAGGCGAAAACAGCCGTGTGGACGATATATGTGTAAACGTATGTAAGAAAAAACACGTTACAAATATGCGTGCCGCAGGCTCCGACGAAGCGTTAAGACTTACCCCGCCTCGTGTTATGAGCCTTGAACAGTGCATAGAATTTATTTCGGATGATGAAATGCTCGAAGTTACACCTACAACATTAAGAATACGCAAAAAAATACTTTCAAACGCAATGAGAGCAAAGTCTAAAAATACAAAATAAAAAATTATGAATCTTTTGCTTGTAACAATTTCGTTTATAGTCGGAATATACTTTTATGCTTGTTCCGGAGAAGAATATGTAATTGCAGGCTTTGTATGTGTTGCCTCATTGTGCCATTTGTGGAATAAAAGTCAGAAACTAAAAGACATTTTAATATTTATTCTTGTAGCTGCAGTAGCCTTTGGCTATGCAGCTATTTGTGATTTTATAAAAAATGAAAATTGTACCTATTTTAAAGGACAGGAATGTGAAATAAAAGGCAGAATATGCGAAATTGAATATTCTGGCGAGAATCTTGACAAAATCACACTTGACACCGAAGAAATTGTAACAGGGTATCTGCATCTTAA